>CAZSFH010000176.1:0-6158 GCA_964606115.1 uncultured Planctomycetia bacterium
GTTAGGGGGTCGGAAGAGGATTTATCTGCCTCGTTCGACAACAGAACACGCTCCCGACGGTGATCCGTAGATGTTCGGTCTCCGTAAAGAACGCGGAAACGTGTGAACGACCGGCCGCCGAACCCCCGGAGGGGGATTTATCCCGGGGATGTATACGGTGTTCGGAAGGCAAAATGGATTTCCCCGCCACGCGGGGAAATGGATCGCAATGCAACGCTCCATCCTCAATCAGGACCGCTCCATCCAAAGACGTAGAGACCGGCGTCTGACGCTGCCCGTCCCGGGAGAGGACGAAACATCCCGGAATAAAATCCGACGTTGTCATAAGAGACCCCTTTCCCGAACCGCCTCTCCACCCCCGCATTGTAAAACGAGAATACAACCCGCCCGGGGATCCGCTACCTTCCCGGATGCGGTCTGTATAAAGAAGGCCCACGGAACTTCGACCGCTATGATGGCTTCATCTCAGGAGAACCGGCCCTTCCACAGAGCCCCATGTCTCCGTTGATCTTCGACCGTTCAGAATGTTGTTTAGAATAATGTCTCCAGTAAGGGTGACGGTTGTGAACCCACAATTGGCAAGACTGAACCTGCCCGCCGGGCAGGGACATGATGTTTATTGGACCGTTACCACTGGGCGGGATAAAATTGATCCACGTTTTTCCTGGTGATGATCTGTTTCGGAATGTAGACGACGGGAGGGACCTTCTTCCCGTTGAACCAGTCCGCGACGGTTTGCAGGGCAAAGGCACCGTCCGATTCAGCTGATTGATAGGTTAATGCCTGACACCAGCCGGATTTGATGGCGTCCAGGCCCGTTTCACTGTTGCCGGCGGCCACCACGATGATGTCGCCCGGTTCTTTTCCAGCATTTTTCAATGCTTCAACGGTCCCTGTCATGGACGGTCCGTCCCCCGGAAGCACCAGCCCCTCCAGATCCTCTCCGTACTTGGTTAACCAATCGGACACCAGCTGCATCGTCTTTTCCGCCTTGAGATGTGCGGTGTCTTTGTCCAGCAGGTTCATGTCCGGCGCGTAGTCATTCAGTTCGGAGATCACCGCCCACGTCCGTGCGAAGTACGGAGAACTGCCGGGCATATGCCGGATCACAGCGTAGTTTCCCTCCCGATTCATCCGATCGGCAAAATTGCGGGACAGCATCCGGAACTGTCCCCAGTCGTCCGGCCCGGTCCAGGAGATGATATATTTCATTCCTTTGTTACTCGGCAACGTATTGGAGGCAAACACGGGAATCCCGGCCCGGTTAATGCGACGGAGAAGAATCGTTGAGGCTTTGGCATCCACCGGTGCCACGATAATCGCGTCGGGACGTTCATTGATCGCCTGGCGGCTCTGCTGCACCTGCAGGTCCATATTCCAGTTGCTGTTGAAGATTTTGACGTCCATCTCATACGCCCGTGCAATTTTCTTGAAACCGCGAACGTACGCCGTCCAGTACGGATGGTCACCGGCTTTGAGAAGGATCACCTCTTTTCCAATTGCACCGGTTTTCGGTGATTCCGGAAGATTCACTTTGTCGACCCGCCAACCAGCGTATTCCATGTCCCACCAGTGTCCCGGGTTGGTCCCGGGAAGTTGCTTCGGGTGTTCGGGACGATCCGGAATCACGGGCTTCTCTCCCCGGCGAATCAGAGGCTGTCCGTCTTTCGCCTTCAATTGAGTCGTATCGACGTTCCTCGATTCCTGGAGGTTCTGTTTCGACGTTCCCCTGGGACGACCGGCGGTCCCCGAAAAATACATCATCCCTTTCCAGCCGAAAATGATACCCGCTGCTAGCAGAACGATCGCGATAAGGGTCCCGGTGCTATACGCCCCGGCCCCGGCCGCGTCGGTGGAGGAATGGGCCTTCGTTTCACCCTCCTCCAGAAGATCGGCACGAAGTCCTTCTAACAAACGCGCCCGGTGCTCGGCGTAGGCTTCATAAAGCACCACGGCCGCCAGAATGAGACCGTTAAGAAAAATCTGCACCTCAAACCCGAACCCGAAGCAGCCGATTCCATTAAACAGCGTCGTCAAAAGGAGAACTCCCCAGGCACTCCGAATGACACTTCCCTTCCCTCCCTCCAGCCCGGCCCCTCCGATGATCACCGCGGCGAGCACGGTCATCAGAGTTCGCTTGCCGAGAATCGCACTTCCGGACATCGACGCCAGGCTCATGGCAAATAAAATTCCACCGAGGGCGGAAAGAAGGGAACAAAGCACAAACGCCCCCATTTTGTACCCGTCCCTGTTCAACCCGGCCACCCATGCCGTTTCATCATTCGCTCCCACCAGAAACATCCGGCGCCCGAACGGCGTCCGGGTGAGAATCACATGAAACACCCCAACCATGACGATCGTGATGATCACACGAAGCGGTAGAAACGGCACATACGCCGTCTCCAGCAGTTCCGGAACCGAAAAGTCATGAACAAACATCGAACTTCCGCCACTGTACAGGTGCATGACTCCTTCCAGCATGATCATCACGCCGAGCGTCGCAATGAACGAGTCAATCTTCGCTTTGGTCACAAGCAATCCGTTCACAAGCCCGATGCCGGCTCCGGTAAGAAGAGCCACACCAACACTACCAGCCCAGCCGAGGTTTGGTTTGAGACCGATCACCAGCATCCCACAGAACATCACAACGGAACCAATCGACAGGTCCAGCTCGCCGGAAATAAGGATCATGGTAAAACCGATCGCCACCATGACGTTCAGGCTGGCCCCTTTCAGCAAGGTCGTGACGTTGTACACATTCAAGAAGTCCGGCGCGGTCAGGGAAAACACCACAAACAGTCCGAGGAACATCAAAAACGCTCGGTGCTCATTTATGAACTGATCGAACCGTACCACGTCTTGTTTAAACATCCTCTCCACCTCCCCCGGCCTCCAACAACCAGCGATTGGCTCCGACAACCAGGATAAAAACCAGTCCCGTGACGATTTTCTGGGAAAACGTGCCGACTCCGAAAAAGGTCATGATGTTTCTCAGCAACCCAATCACCATCACACCCCCAAACAACCCAAGCATGCTCCCTCGCCCTCCGCTCAGGGTAATTCCCCCCAGCACAACTGCCGTCACGGTCTGAAAATCATACCCGGTTCCGAGATGGTAGACCCCGTACTTGTTCATCGACGAAAGCAGAATGCCCCCGATCGACGAGGTAAACGCCGATGCTACAAACACGCCCAGTGTGGTCCACTCCACCCCCATACCGCTATGGCGGGCGGCCGATCGGCTCGCGCCGGTATACCGGCACTGCAATCCGAACCGGGTCCGTTTCATCAGAACATGTCCGGCGATGAACAGAAGAAACATGACAATCACGACGATCGGAACGGGCCCGACGTCCATCCGGTACAACTGAACAAACAACTCACCGGCGCTCCCCGGAGACTCACCCGGATAAGCCATGTTATTGCTCTGAAAAAACCGAAGGGCTCCTCTCACGGCAAACGCCATCGCCAGGGTCCAGAGAATCCCATTGGCATTAAAGTGACCAACGACAATGCCATTTGCGATCCCGACAAGAATTCCCGAAAGAAGGCCAAGAACGAGAGCAGGAACAAAACCGAACGGCAGACACTCCACCGTCACCACACCGGCCAGGGCCATGATCGCCGGAACTGAAAGATCGGCCAGATTCCCGCTGTACGTGACAAACGCAACCCCTACCGATACGATTCCCAGAAGCGCAACCGCGTTGAGAACACTGACAAGATTGTCCTGGGTAAGAAATTCTGGAGACGCGAGGAGACCGACCCCGATCAGAAGAATCACAATCGCATAAACTCCCAGTTCATTGTTGAGCGGAATCGACGTCCAGCCCCGTTGCTGTTTATGATCCTCGGTATCATTCATTCCAGTATTTCCTCCTTGCCGTTGGACGCAAGCAAAACGGACTCCTCACTCATCAGGTCCCCGGGCAAATGACCGAGGAGCCGCCCGTGACGCATGACCACGGCCCGGTCGCAGAGCTGAACGAATTCAGGCAGATCGGATGAAATCAATACGATGGCTTTCCCGTGCTCCACCAGTTCCAGTATTTTCTGGTGAAGAAATTCCTTCGCACCAACGTCCACACCACGGGTCGGCTGATTGAGAACGAGCACGTCCGGATCCGCCATCAGCCATTTCCCCAGCAACGCTTTCTGCTGATTCCCTCCCGAAAACTGGTTCATTTGTCTTGCAGACTCCGGTGGCACAATTGAAAGTTGATCAATCTGCATCTTCACCGGCTCGATGGTCTTCCAGTTGCTGTAGAATCCGAGGCGGCAGTAGTTCCCGAGAGTGCCGGCCACGAGGTTTTCCTTCAGTGACTTGTCCAGAAACAGCCCGTTCTCTTTTCGATCCTCGGTGAGATACGCGATACCTTTTCTGAGCGCCTCCGGATACGACGACGGAATCCCCTCTTCATCTCGTATCATCACGTGTCCGTCATCCACGGGATCCAGACCGCAGATCGAACGGGCCAGATCCGTTCGGCCGGACCCCGAGAGTCCGGCGAGCCCCACCACTTCTCCACCCCGGACGCGGAACGAAACGTCCCGAAAAAACCCGTATCTGTTCAGGTTCTCCACCCGTAGCTTCTCCGGTCCCGTTGCCGCCCCGGCATCCCCGTAATATTCCTGCACGTCCCGTCCCACCATGCGCCGCACGAGCTCTTGCTCCGTAACCTCATCGATGCCGTCCGTCGACACTTTCTGGCCGTCACGCAGAACCGTCACCCGATCCGCCACCCGGAACACCTCCGGCAGGTGGTGGGAAATATAAATGATGGCGAGACCCTCGCCCCGCAGTCGGTCGATGAGATCGAACAACCGGTCGATTTCTTCCCGCGAGAGGGAGGAGGTCGGTTCATCCATCACCAGCACGTCCGGCTCATTACCGAGGACCCGGGCGATCTCCACCAGCTGTGCTTCGTGCCGCGGGAGTTCCTCCACCAGCTGCAACGGGTCCAGCTTCTCCAGTCCCACCCGTTCCATGATGGAGCGGGCCTCTGAAATCAGGGCATCCCGATCGATCAGACCGGCGGGCGAACACGGGAGGCGGCCCGCGAGAAGGTTTTCGGCGATGCTGATCGAACGGGCGAGGCTCCCCTCCTGATACACCATTCCAACACCGTATGCCTTTGCCACGGCAGGCGTGTGAACGTCGACCGGCCGGCCGCCAATCCGGATCGTTCCCTCGTAGTCGGAAAACGAACCGGCCATCATCTTCATCATGGTGGATTTACCGGCGCCGTTCTCCCCGATCAGCGCGTGGACTTCCCCGGGATACACCTCGAAATCCACCTCGTCCACGGCCAGGGTCCCGGGAAAGGATTTACGAACGTTCTCCAATCGGATTGCGGGTTCTTTTTGTTCTATTGACACCTGACAAACCTTCCGTTGGTTTTTCTGCTTAGTTTCGAGTGGCTGTACAGGATGTATTCTGGAGTGGTTTACTTGACGTTCAGGTGCACTTGATCACTCACACCTGAAGCATCGAATGATCATCAAATTCTTTCACGCACTTTCTCCGGGCTAACAAATTAAACGGGAAATCGATGGTATCAGGAAACAACAAACATTCAAATGGAACGATCGCATTCCTGATTTAAGCGGAGAAATCAGGGATGAAGGGACCTTCACGGGGTTCAGACACGACCCATTCAAAACCACGCGGTTACACCGCGGATCAGTTCTCGTAGCCCCGGCATATGCGGTCGGAGGAACGGAAAGGTGATAAGCAACATCCCCTTTTCAGAATAGGTTTATTTATGTTACTCAAGCACTTTGATATACTTGCCTGTCCCGGTGGATCCGCTTTCTAGGAGACTGCTGAAAAACCCCCGCTTTGTCAGTAGAATGCAATTGGGTTCTACGTAGTGCGCGGATTCGTAGGCGATGCCGTCAGCGCATCGTCGAGAATCCGCAAACGCCCGGAGATTCCAATTGCATTCTATCTCGTTGAGACGAAACGAGTTACACCGAATAGCTTTGTCAAATCCTCCTCGGCGATGCACTGACGGCATCGCCTGCGGCGGACTCCGCGCTCTTCGATGTAACTCGTTTCGCTGACGTTGCGGGGGTTTTTCAGCAGCCTCCTAGCATGACTACGCGAGAAATCCGTAACCTCAGCATCTTTATTTCGGCGAAGGTCAAGGAATTTT
>CAZSFH010000177.1:0-6158 GCA_964606115.1 uncultured Planctomycetia bacterium
GGTCGCTTCTGCAGGACCTCAAGGACGCGGTCGATCCGAATCGCATTATGAACCCCGGGAAAGTCGGTTTCGGCCGGCAGTCGTGATAAATCGTTTTTCTCATACGGACCGGAGCACAGGGTCATGATCGAAGACGCGATCGAAACCACGGAGCTCTGCCGGCACTGCCTGATGTGCCGGCATCAAACGCCGATGGGCCAAATTACCTCCCGGGAAACCTATACGCCCCATGGCTTCGCGCAACTCATCGCTTCGGAGCGCCGTGGGCTGATCGAGTGGAACCGGGAAAACGCGGAGGTAATTTTTGCCTCCTCCGACAACGGCAACTCGCGTGCCCACTGCGTCACCGATCAACCGCTTCCGGAGGCCATTGCCGAGGCTCGAGCCCGTCTCGTCGAACAGGAGGTGGCTCCGGATGAGGCGTACGAAAATCCGTTCGTCGAAGAAGCGCCGGACCCGGTCGGCGAACAGGGGGAGACGGCGCTGTTCGTCGGGGACGAAGCTCAGCATCGGGCGCCGGGGACCCTTGAGTCCGTTCTCGCGCTGCTGGAGTCGTTTGACGTGGATCCGGTGCTGATCGGGAAGGGTCGAAACAACGGGTTCCTCGCAAGTTCTCTCGGCCTTCCTTCCATCGCAACCTCCCTGGCGAAATCCAACCTGCAGGAGGTGGACCGCAGCGGAGCCAACCGGGTGCTGGTTCTTTCGCCCGGAGATCTGTTCGCCTTTCGCCAGATGTACGAGGAACGCCTTGGCATCGAGTGGCCCGGGGATGTGGAGCTTCGGGAGGTCACGACGTTCCTGAACGAGCGGATAGGCGGTAACTCCGATCGGTCGGAAGAATTGGACGGAGAACGGACCGGACCCGTCGCGTACGTGGATCCGAATCATTCGGTACGCGTGCCGGAGCGGTTTGATTCGCCTCGGAACCTGCTGGATCGGATGTTCCCCGAGCTCCAGCGAATCGAACTGTTCTGGCGCAAGGAACGGTCGTTTCCCTGCGGAAACCTGGCCCTGGAATTTACCCATCCGGAGCTCGCGGAGAAACTCACGACGTCTCGGCTGAACGACGCGGCTGAGAACGGAGCGAACCGGGTGGTTACGGACGCCCCCGGAACCCTCCATCAGCTGAAACAGTACGAGGAGGAGTTCGATCTGGAGGTATCCGGGTTGTATGGATTGCTGGCCGACGCTGTACGTTCCTGCTGAAAAAACTCGTTTCGCCGTCCCGGCGAGGGTCTGTCAGCAGGCTCCTCGACGCGGAGGATAGACCTCCGGGACCGGGAAGCGACACGATGACAATCAGGTTCCGATTCATTGTTTTCAAGATTCGAGGAATCGACCCATGACAGACAACGTTGTGCTCATTACCACGCTGGACACGAAAGGACCGGAGTGTGCTTACCTGCGGGATCAGATTGAGGAGCTCGGACTGGATACGACGGTGGTGGACTCGGGCATCCTCGAGGAGCCGAAGGGCATTACGCCGGACATCGATCACGACGAAGTCGCTCGATACGCGGACACAACCATCGAGGAACTGCGGAATATCGGTGACCGCGGTCCGGCGATCGAACGGATGCGGGAAGCGCTGAAAGCGTTAACTCGCGAATTGTACGCCGACGGCAAACTGGATGCGCTCGTCAGCATGGGGGGAGCGGAAGGCGCCGTGATGGGCGCCGCATCGGCCATGCAGCTCCCGGTCGGGGTGCCGAAAATCATTACCTCCCCGATCGCGTCCGGCAAACATTACTTCGATCCCCTGGTCGGAACGAAAGACATGATGGTCGTGCACTCGATCGTCGACATTCTCGGTCTGAATCCCATCGCGGAAACCATTTTTGACAACGTCGCGGCCGCCACGAAAGGACTCGTCGAGGAGGGGCATGAGCTATCCGATCCGGATCCGGATAAAACTTACATCGCCACCACGATGCTCGGCAATACCACCACGGCCGTGATGGCGATGAAAGAACGACTGGCGGACGAAGATATCGAGACGGTCGTGTTTCATTCGAACGGCGTCGGTGGACACGCGATGGAGGAACTTGCACGGGAAGATCAGTTCGACGGAGTGATTGACTTCACGACCAACGAGATGTATGACCCGATGGTGGGCGGGATGCACGACGGAGGAACGGATCGGTTATATGCCGTCGGGGAACTGGGGCTTCCGCAGGTAATCGTGCCGGGATGCATCGATTTTGCCGCGTTCCATTCGGGCGGGGTGCCCGAGAAGCTGCAGGACCGTCCGTTTTACGATCATAACCCGGAATATACCCTGGTGCGGACGTCGAAGGACGAGATGATCGAACTCGGGAAGCGATTCGCCGAACGTCTGAACCGGGCGAAAGGACCGCTGCAGGTGGCCGTTCCCACCGGCGGGCTTTCGATTCCGAATCACCCCGACGGGGTCTTCTGGGACCCCGAAGCCGATCGGGCGTTCCTGGAGACCCTCACCGACCAGCTCCGTTCGGACATCCCGGTGAAAACCTTCGATAACCACGTCAACGATGAAGAATTCGGTCGAACTGTCGCCGATTTGTTTTTTGACACATTTGAACTGGAGGCATCGCCATGAGGCATCGAAAAGGGGAAGGTTATAAAAAAGACGTCGAACAGCTCACCGAGGGAGATGAGGAATTCCGGGAGAAGTTCATCTCGTGGAACATGGGGGAGCTGACGATGACGGACGTGAAAGCGTATCTTGAGGAAAAGGACACGGTCCTCATCCCCGTGGCCAGTACCGAGCAGCACGGTCCGCACCTGCCGCTGTACACCGACACGATCACCGCCGTGCAGGTTGCAAGCCGGGTGGCCGAACACATCGGGGTCCTGTACACACCGGACGTCTGGACCGGTTACTCCCCGCAGCATATGCACGAGGCAGGAGAAGGACGCGGAACCATCACCGTCCGAAGTGAAACCCTCCACAACCTTCTGTACGACATCGGTCGAAGCCTGATTCATCACGGGTTCAACCGGCTCATCTTCATCAACGGACACGGCTCCAACGTCAAGGTCATCGATCCGCTGCTGCGGAAGCTCCGGTACGAAACCGGCGCCCTGGTAAGTTTCGTCAAACCCTACATGGAAAACTACGTGGGCGTGCTGGAAGGATTAATGGAAAACCCGCCCGAGGAAACCCCGGGCTGGCACGCCAGCGAGCTGGAGACCTCCCAGGATCTGGCTCATGACGAAAACCTGGTGCGCATGGATCGCGCGGAGTATAACAAAGCCCACATCCCGGACTTCCTTCCGGAGAGCTTTCAGAAAAAGGACGGGATGCCGGACGTGGAATTTGAGGGATACAAGTACTTCACGTTTCCCATGGATCATCATGAATTCATCGAAACCGGGGTCATCGGGAATCCGAAGCGGGCGACGAAAGAGAAGGGCGAAGAAGCCTTCCGGCGATTCTCCCGCCATATCGCGAAGGGGGTACTGGAGCTGATGGAACAACCCGTGGACGTGCACGATCGTGAATTCGAGAATCGTGCGATGTAGTCCGTTCCCGGACCGTTGTTTGGTGAGCCGAATTCAGCGCAGGTCAGAAAGAGACCGGAGTGGATGGATGACGCGGACGCGCTCGAGACGATGTCGTATACCATGAAGAAAAGGTCCGGTATGGACAAGGTGGAAAGCCT
This sequence comes from uncultured Planctomycetia bacterium, assembly GCA_964606115.1. Taxonomy (GTDB): domain Bacteria; phylum Planctomycetota; class MHYJ01; order CAYXQY01; family CAYXQY01; genus CAYXQY01. Next base: position 3,645 of record CAZSFH010000177.1, read on the forward strand.
GTCCTGCGTCATGGTTTGATTCCGGTCAGGATTGCACCGGTACGCTGTTTTTCGACCACGGGAAGTGGCCTCCCGGAAGATCGAGTGACGCGTACAGGTCGCGGATGCCGGAGAGCAACACGCCCGCGGCCATCAGCGTCAGCGCCCAGCGAAGGAGCGGCCAGTTCGTGGCCGGCTGGAACAGCAGCGCCGTTTCCGCGTGCCACCACGAGTGAAGGACCGGGATCAGATACGCGAGCATCCCTCCGTATACAATTCCCATGATTCCATGGGTAACCCGTTCACCCGGATACACGTCGCCCAGGGGTTTCCGCACCCAGAATTCGATGATGAAATCCCACATGGTCAGGATGATCTCGGCGACGAGGCCGAACGCCATGAGAAGCATCCAGTTTCCGTGGAACGCGAACCACGGCAGGGTTCCGAACAGAAACGCGTAGAACACGTCGCGGGCGGCGTGAAGCTGAAGTTCGTCGGCGGCGTCGGATCCCATGGCGGGAAGCCGTGCACGCCACTCGTGGTAATACAGCGTATCAAATGCACCGATCACGCCCTGAAAGGCAAGCAGAAGAAGAGCAATTTCCATCGTCCTTAGAAAAGAAAACGGTTCGAGAGATTTGAACACGAACGTCTCACTGGCGTCATGGATTCGGTTATTTCACAATGGTAACGGTTCCTCCGTACCGGAAAAATACCCGGCCGCCGGGTAATTCCATCCGGACCGATAGCTCAAATTGATCGGATTGGCCGGTGGGCCGTTCGACGGCGTGTACGCGAGGAGACATCCAGGACGGGAGTGGCACCTTTACGGGCCCGAGGCCGACGGAAAAGCGGACTTGCTCGTAATGAAGCCTACCGTTTTCACCCGGGCGGAGCTTGAATCGTAACGACCAGGAGGTCACGTACTCCATGAGCGTCTGCTGGTCGGTGACCTTCTGGTACGTTTTGACGGGGTCTCCGTCGAACGAACGCATCCAGATTTCGCCCTGCCTGTCGCGTTCGACGCGAAGCTGAACGGGGACCTCCTCTCCCTCGTCCGGCAGTGGGGTCAAGCACAGGGCGATCTTCGACAGGAGATCATCCCCGGACGAAATATGGAACGTCCCCGTGGCCTCGCGGATCGATACGTCCGGATCGTGAAACCGCCGGAGCGTCTGACCCAGATCGGTCCAGTCGCCGTCGAGCGCCTGTTTGTAGGTCATGTGATCAACTAGCTGAAAAGGGGAGGTGCACTCAGTGATCCTTCACTCCGTCCGTCGAATGCAATTGTGCACATCGCGCACTTGTCGGGCGAACACGATCGTCGGTCAGACCTGGTCCGGGTCGAGCGCCATTTCGGACATCGGGACCGGACGTCCCTCTTCGGCGGATCGGTTGGCCGCGAAGATGACCCGATGACTCTCGAACGCCGAATCGAAGTCGGTCAGCGGCATCGGTTGATCGTCGTCCAGACGGTCGATGAACGCCCTGAACTGGGGGAGGTAGGGATGATCCTCCACTTCGCCGGAGTCCACAAGCGGCGTTTCGAACGAGCTCCACTCCTCTTTGCTTATGCCATCGATCGTTTCCGTGTAGAACTTGTTGTCCAGGATGCTTCCCTGGCTTCCCACCAGGTGCATGTGGAAGTAATACGGCTGGTAGCAATCGATACAGGACGCCACTTTTCCAATCCGTCCGTCCTCGAATTTCAGGATCGTTACCGAGGTTGTTTCGTACTCGTACGGTTCGAATTCGTCGGCGTTGGTCGAGGTGCTGTACGAGGTGACCTCTTCCACCGTTCCGTCCATGTAACCCAGAAGAAGGTCAAGGGCGTGACAGCCGGCGGACAGCAGGCTGCTTCCGCCCCCCTCTTTCTTGACGTTCCACGAAAACTGATCGACCCACGGGCCGATGCCGTGGTAATAGTCCACTTCGGCGTAATGTACGTCTCCGATAAGATCCTCCTCGATCGCGGAACGAAGTGTGGTGGCCTGTTCGCTGTACTGCACCTCGAAACAGACACAGACACGGGCGTCGTGTTCCTTAACGGCGTTCCGGAGCCGGAGGAGATTGTCGTACCGAATGGCCATCGGTTTTTCGAGAATCAGGTCTTTTCCCGCCTCCACCGCCCCGATCGCCTGTTCGGCGTGGAACTGGCTGGGAGAGCAGATGTCCACGATATCGATGGTCTCGTCGGCAAGCAGTTCATCGTAGGAGTCGTACGGAGTGATGGGAATGCCATACTCCTCTTCCAGCTCGTCCGGGGTCCGTGTGCGCCGGGACGAGGCGCCGGTCACCCGGGCGTTCTCCACTGATTTAAACGAGTCGATATGGGCTCCGGCCGCCCACCCGAGACCGTGGACACCGATGTTGTACGTATGCATGATGAGTTGGTTCGAGTTGGGTGATAATTGATTTCTTGAGGATAAAATCCGATCTTTCCGGCCAAAATACGGCCCGTCCCGAACGGGATGATCCCTCAGCGGGTGCTCTGCGGTGTCATATCTCCTCAAAAACCCGCTGAAATTGGGGTTT
>CAZSFH010000178.1:0-6088 GCA_964606115.1 uncultured Planctomycetia bacterium
CAATGGTAATCAGTAATCGTAACGTTAAGCGCCTCTCCCTCAATCCAGTCGAAAACTATTCGGTATTGATCGTTTATTCGAACACTCCAGCGGTTTTCGTATCCCTCCAGTTTTTCAAGCCGTGTCCCTGGAAGCACCCGTAGATCCTCTACGCTTTCCGCACGATTGATTACGTCCAGTTTATCTCTTGCACGGTCCCACGCCTCTTTTGGGAGCGTATTACGTGCCTTTTTTGAGTTATTTCCATGGAATATGTCACGGGCTCCATCATTACCGAATGATTTGATCATCTATCCAAAGTGAAACACTGACGATCCTTCTCATTTCACTTTCTCCTTACCTATGAACTGTACTGTAACATTTAATAGGGGGCATTAAAAGGAACTGCGCCAATAATCGTTTTATAAAGAAAAGTCCAAAATTATTTTGTATAAAGTAAAATAATTTGAATGGCCACGACCAACTATCGAATCATATGGAATGAATCGCCCCAACCGCGCATAATAATTCCGATTCCGGTAGTAATTCATATGTCAGCGGAGCTGACAGCCGTTCGTCGTTCGCTGCTCGCCAAATCGCTACAGGCTACAAACAAAATGAAGAAGCTCCTTCTGGAGAACTGCGAAAAATGGGGACAGGCTCCGAAGGCGGTGGTACCTCATTTGTCTTTGTTAGAGGTTATTCCCAGTAATTGTTTCAGGATTTTCATTTCAGGAGATATTAAACAGGATAAAAACCATCCTTCGTGCCCGGATTTAATTTCACATTAATATTCCGAGTTTCATTTTTTTATTGAAATAACAATACCAATCTTCTTTTCAGACTGAGAGGTAGCAGATATAAAAAGTCGTTCTTTTGAAAACCCTATGTCAGGATGCAATAGGTTGTTGTCTGTTTCAAAATGTGAAAGAGATTCTTTTTTACCACTTGATCCGTACTTGTATAGAGTGAAAGATTTTCCAGCAGTACCAACTATTACTATCCGGGGTTCGTTTTCCACAATTTTTAGAAGCGGTTGAGAGGTAATAAGATATCCCGCCATCTTCAATTGGTCTTCCCAATGTTTATCACCTGATTTGGATAATTGAAGTAGCGTATGATTTATGGACCTCATAGATGTGGAAGAATCATAGAGAACAACAAGTTCTTCAGACAACTGTTTCAGTCTGGGTAACCTACCTGAAAATCGTTTCAAAATTTGATTCGTTCCTTCTTTATTCCCTCGAAATACAATTACCTCTGTATCTCCTGTGCCAAATTTGCTCGTTTTTCCTACCTGAACAGCCCCAAAAAACTCATTCTTTGAAGTAGGTGAAATATCAAAAGCTAACGGATTTGCTCCAATATCGATTTGTTTCCGCCATTTCTCACTCCCATCTTTCACTGAACGACGAACAACAAAGAGTCTCCCCGCAGATAACATAGTGTAGAAAATTGAATTTTCATACCGGAGAAAATCTGATATTTTTACTTCCAAACCATCCAATGGGGATGTTTCTTTCTTTTTCCATAATAATTCACCGTCCATACTCCAGCGTGTGATGTATTTCTTATCCTCACCAAGAATATCACCCCCCACAACGAAATCTCCATTTTCTAATAGTACTAAATCAGTGGTTGATGGGCCAGATGTTGAAGGCCGCTTTTCTTTTGGCCATTCATTCAAAACCACCTTTTTTTTCTTATCCTTATTGGGTGATATTCTGTATAACGTATTAACAAGACGCTCTTCCCCTGTTGGTTTTCCGGTTTTTGCTAATACATATAATTCCTTTCTGCTTTTACTCCATTCAATTGCATTTATTGTCTGATCCCGTTGGTCTGCTGATAGAACCCATTTCTGTTCTATACTAATGGATTGATCCGATGGTTCGCTAATTGCTGGACAAATTGAAAGCCCCAACAGAAGTATCAAATAAAGTATAAGATACATTTTGTTAGAGATATAATCAAAAGTTATGGATGGCAAGTTGAATAAAATTGCGTATCCTCGGGGTTCGAGTTGTTTTTTCATTTCAATTGAACCCACGGAGGAAACGCCATGTCATCTGACAATGGTAACATGAACGAAGAAGGAAATCGAGTTCAGGAAGAGAGACAATAGGAAGAGAAGGAAGCCGAAGAGGACGTCGCTTAGCTGGTTAGATCGCACGTCCCGAGGATACGTTCACCCACAATATTGACAATAACACCGAACGGAGCCTGTCCCAATTTTTCACCTCGTTATGACCCAATCTTGCACTTGCGAATTGAAACCAGATTTTTTAACTATTTTGTTTTAATAAACCAGTCATCCCAATTGAACTTAGGTTCTCCCTTCACTTCGAAAATCTTCTTTAATTTTGAACGATCTCTTGTCACGGCCACCACGAGGCTGTATGTCTTGTTTTTGTGTTTAGCAAAAGTGGCAGAGTAAACCTCTGTTTTGGATACATTTACTGGAACGTGGGAAAAACGAGGCTTAAAAAAGTTAATTTTTTCTGTTGTGTCTTCTGGAAGCCAGGTCCATTCTATACCCTGAGGCAGTATCATTCCTTTATTTTTTAGAACCTCGAAGATATAGAAACGTGTCATATTCGGCCGTTTTTCTAAATTCTCTTTACTGGGATCTTCGAACGGAGGGGGCACGATGCTAATAACTGACCAGACATCTCCGGTCTCAGCATCTTTCGGAACCTGATATCCAACCACCGGTTCGAGCTTTCGAGCATTCCCTTCTTTCTGAACGCCGATAAAAAGAGATTCACCAGGATAAAAAGGGCGTCGTTGTAAAATAATAGACTTCGGACTGCTCCGTATAATCTTTTCCCATTCCTCATTCTGGTCTCCTTTTTTCTTAGTTGGGAACAAGGTGTCAATCGGTTTGAAAATCTCACTTATCCCTATGTTTTTATCTTGACTCTTATTAACTGAATTCTTTGAATTGGTGTCCTGAGCAAATGAAACATGGAAAAAAGAAAACAAACATGCAACAGCAAAGAAACCGATCGTTACGATCCATTTTTTTTCAACGGGTTTCATGACGAAACAAACATCAAATTGAGGTCAGACAACAATTCGAAATGTCAAGTGGAACAGGGGAAAAGAACTGAATTACTCTTCTGAACCGGGATCCTCACAGTTGTGTTTGATCTCCTTTTCTACTTCCGGAAGATTGTATCTCTTTCTAATCCCCCCTCCAACCGTAATTGATACTCCGGCTCCAGTGTTAAATTTTCCAGTTGCGGATAAGATCACGTGGGGTGTGCCAAAAGCAGTAGCCACGGGATCCGTCGCAGGAGAGATTGTTACCGTCGGATCTCTAACGCCAAACTCTTTAACTTTAAATTTGATTTCAGCACTTGCTGAGACAGGAATGGTTATTCCGACGCCAGCAGGTGATAACTGAATGTCAGTTTGGAATGTTACTCCTCCCGTAACAGAAAGGCCGGTAGTTCCCGTTGCGTCTCCTGATTCTTCCGACCATCCCGGTTCCCCCGGATCACAGGAGCATTCTCTGTGTTTGTAAATTCCTCGAAGTGTCACATTAGGAGTTAAATTATTCAATCTTGTTTCCATCCTGTTTGCAGCGGTGTTTATGCCGGACTCAACTGCTTTATTGTATTCTTGAACTTTCCCTCTAATTTTTCCAACAACCTGTGGGACTAACTCTTTCGCGCGTTCTTCTAAATTTGCTACCCACGAATCGGGAAGCTTATCGGCAACTGATTTAAGAGCGGATTCTACCTTACTTTCAATCTCCTTTCGATCTTCACTTGATATTTTTATCTTATCACCAATCGCCTCATCCAATTGTTCTTTAAAATCTCCAGCGGAAACATCAGGGTTTACATCTTTGATTTCTGTTTTTTCGAGAGGTTTTTTCAGATCCCCGTTTAGGATCAAATCTCTGGTTGCTTCACCACAGCAGGGATGTTTAGCAGTAATCGTTCCTGTACGTTTTTTGTCGGTTTGCACCGTTACTTTGAACGTAGGACCGGAACCGGTGGTTGGCGTCAGTTCATTCTTATTAAACGACGTGCTCCATTTGATCTTCTCTAATCCGAAATCACAACCCTTATTTAGATTCCCCGCAAGATTCGCTTCAAATGTACCATCCTCGTCTTCACATAAGATGTCAGGCCCCTCCATCGTCGCCTCACAAAATTTCCATTCTCCCCCTCCCGTCACAGATTTTTGAAGTTGAATCGCGGCAATATTTGACGAGGAAACGCACCCCGATTTTTCAGAAGACTCTATTTGTAGAGGATTGGCAGAGAGGGTTGTGCATAAAACAGTCGCTACAAGAAATGAAAAAATGATTCGGATTTTGTTTGTCATGATACTATTGTGATTGTAAAAAATGTGAAAAGAACATTCGAGCTAACGATCAATATTTGGTATGTTTGACAGAGATACGCCTTCCTGATCGTAAATCCCTTTAAAATAACGTCGACACCTCGGCCCTTTTTCGGAAATCCATTCACCGCCCGACTCGATCGTCTCCCGATATTCTTTGTACCGTTCCTCGTACGATGGAAACGCCCATAACCATCCCTCCATCTTAACAGGGTTCATGGGGTCATAACCTGTCGCTGGATTCCACTTACTGTTCATCCACTTTTGGTCAATCATCCCATATCGGTCCACAAGAATATTTCGTTTCTTCAGATGTTTGTTGATGCTTTGAATAAGGGGGCGTCCTTCCGGAGAATGAAGAAACTGAACCGTGGATGTTAGAACATGCACACCGATCATGCGCAACTGATGCAAAGTCAGGTGTCTTTTGGCCTGACTATTTACTTCGTAGAACATATGAAGTGAATTTGACGCGTCCCGGAGAAACCCCGCCAGCCGATCAAACGTATACCCGGAATTTCCCGTCCTGTTCTTGTTCGCAATGTAATTATTTCTTTTCAGTCGTTTAACTGTCTTCCTATACAAGTTGACACTCACTTCCTTTCTTGCATCTTCAGGTTCCATCAAATAACTGAACAGATGATCTCCTCCTGATTCGAAACTCTCTACGTTATGTTTGTTCAGTACAATATCAGACCTTCCTTGCTTTTCACTAAGCCAGTCTCGAAACCACCTTGCGTATGCTCGGGATTCTTTCGTGGTATGGTCCGCCTTAAAACTGTGCAAAATATTTTTATATTGACTCCGAATCGTCCCGTCCGGGTCCATCAGCATGATCACCAGGTTGTTGGACTGCCGGCGAAGCTGTCGAGCTTTTGGGGAATCACTGATCAAAAACCGGATCACGCCCTCCCCGATCCACGAGGTGTCGTGCTCGTCCGGGTGTTCCTGGTTCAGCCACACCACTGTGGGTCTGTTTCTTCGTGCCTTCTCTGTCAACCCACCAATTTCGACAACCTTCAATGGATGCCCCACTTTTGACTCACCAACGTCGTGAATTTTTACAAATGACTTACCCTGCTCCTGTACCTTCTCAAGAAACGCTTCTCGGTATTCCAGCGTGAACGGCACACGCATCGCGACCCAGCTCCGCTTTCCTTTAAATTCCTGTTTGCAGACAAGGGTATTACTTGAGCTCTCCCACTTCACGTTTCGTATGTAATGCCACTTCTGACCGGCGGTGTTGGGAATCTTCGCACCGTTGGGCGCCTCGTAAAGCTGATCCGGCTGTTTGACAGGCTTCGACTCGAAATATTCCGGATTCCTCAGGTTCTTCACATCCGGTTCGGAAAAGACGGGATTGAGCGTGCGCCACTTGTCCGGGACATTCACCAGGTCAAACCTGTAGGTTTTACCGGGGGTCAATCCTTCGGCTCGAAACAGGAAATATCCCACCGCTGATCGGCCACCGTCGGGGAAGTGAATCCGGAAATAGGTTTCATTTTTCCTCTCCACCCGGACGGATTTCGGAGAGCCCGGATAGTTGGGCATGTACTTTTCGTCCGTTATCAAATGAGGCTCTTCAAATTTTTTGCCCGAGTCACTTTGATCCTTCTTTTTGGCTGTTTCCTTTGAATGATTCGGTTGGCTTTCTTTTTCCAATTTCCGTTTTATGATCTCCGTCGTTCCGGTTGTTCTCGCAAGCTCGTTTTGTTTTGCTTCCCTGGATTGTTCCTGCTCTTCTTCCTCC
>CAZSFH010000179.1:0-1749 GCA_964606115.1 uncultured Planctomycetia bacterium
GGGCGCTGACGGGACAGGGAAAGGGACGTCTCCACAAGATCCTGAAGGTGACCGAAATGCCGGGTGACAATCGTTGCCAGCCGTGTTAAGGTGAGGTTTGGATCCCCGGAATGTCCTGTTCTGATTCGTATACGAACGTGGCGTGCAGGATCTCTCTTTTTCGTTTGTTCTCAACTAAATTTTTACGAAACCATTCATGCCAGATCAATCCGATCAAGAATCGAAACCTCTTGACCTCTCGAAACAGGACCTGACGGAGATCTCGACCGCGCTTGAGCAGAGAAATGACATGCATATGCTGCGTTGGTACGTGGACGTTAAGGAAGAAACCGTGGTGATGTACTCCGATGATACGGGAGTGTCCCAGGAAAACGAGCGGCTCGGAACATTGATCGAGGAACACCCGGACCGGTTCGTCCGGGTTTACCCCACGAGCTCGGACCGGGACTGGCGTGTGATGTCGCAGTTCATCGACGAGGAAGTTGAGGATCCGGTGGTACAGAATCGTCTCCGTGAGGCGATCGATGGATCCGGCGCGTTCCGGCGGTTCAAACAGGTCATATCGGAAGAGGGGTTAAAAGAACAATGGTACACGTACAAGGAGCGTGCGAACCGGGAAGAAGCCATCCGATGGCTGGAGGCCAACTCCCTGATATCGGGGGAAAAAGCGGAGGAGTTTCGAGCGTCCATGGAGAATACCGGCTCGGATTCTACATCTGAAGAGGACGCCTTCGGTCCTGAACAGATGACGGAAGGGGGCGTCGTCATCTGTCAAAGGGCAAGGGATCATAAGGGACTTTCCGAAGGTGCGAAATACGAAATTCTCGATGAACGACCCGGTGATAACCTGATTCAGATCCGGGACGATCGGGACAACAGAAAATGGTACAACAAGCCATTATTTGAGGTCGAGGAGCCCGGACGGGAACGGAAACTTGACGATCTTCTGATGAATATCGAGGTCGAGAAGAAAGGGGAGCATCACGCTCACGCTCGCATCCTGTTTGATCAGGGCGGACACTGGACGGTTCGCGTGGCGACGCCGGAGTGGATCGACGAACAGTTTGATCCGGAGAAAACCGGCGCTCACATGGGGATTCGCAAGGTGGTGATCGTCCCGTCTCTCGACGAACTGGCGGTCAACCGCTCCCTCACGGCTCTGGACCAGGAAAAGAACATCGCCTCCTACGCGATGAAAAACGTTTGACGTCTCGATACGAATCTACTTCGAATCTGAATGGTTCTTTCCGGTAGGAACACTGACGCTCCCTGGCTCATCACGAATAGGTAAGCAATTACCTTTTTGTCTCCCGACCATGTCGTTTTCAACGAATATGCTTCCCCGGCGACGAGACCGATCCCTTCATATCGTTTCTAAGGAGATCCGGCAATGACAGTGAATTAAGACTGAAGCGTTCCATGCAATCCACCCAGCCCATTCGCTGAAGAGCTGGTCCAAAAACGCACTGGCCGTTTAACCTCAGGAGGCTGTTTTCTTTCGTCCCTCCGGGACTTTGAAGGAAGAAACACCTGGATTTCCTTCATTCACTGCCATTGGTCTGAAAGACTTCGTTCCCGTTACCATCGCTCAAATAGACCTCATCGGAACGATCATCTGGAACTCTTAGGGCCTGACCGATATAATAGGTGGTTCTTCACGGGGTTTTTCAGTTCGCCTTTAAATAGTTCTTTGTAACCAGACCAGATCTTTTGACCTCCTCCAGCGAATCGGTTTCCGAGCAGGAAGAG
>CAZSFH010000179.1:1759-6088 GCA_964606115.1 uncultured Planctomycetia bacterium
GGACGGCGGCCGATCCTGGAAACGTATACTGGCATGGATCGGAGGCGGACTTCTCGTCGTTCTGATCCTGGGGTACCTGTTCCTTCCTTCAATAGCTTCCGCTTATCTCCGGTCCACGATCGTCGAGACCGTCGAGAAGCGGACCGGTGGGAGCTGTTCGATCGATTCAATTTCGCTGAGCTGGAACGGGTCGTTTCGTGTCAGCGAACTGGAGGTGACGGATGCCTCCGATCAACAGATGATTTCGGTCCGCGAAGTGAACGGAAATGCAGGCGTGCTGGGAATTCTTCGCGGACGCTACGAGATCCATTCGACGGTATCCGAACCGCAACTTACCGTTCGTCGGCTTCCGAACGGCGAGCTGAATATACATTCGCTGGCAACAACTGGAGAGTCCGATCGGAAGCGTGACGCTGAGGAAAACGGGACCACAAACACATCGGCCCACGACAGCGAGGAACAAAGCCAGACGGAGACGAGCGGAACTTCGTTTGATACCGGAACGCTGTTCGGAAGCATGCAGGTCCGGAGCGGATCCATCACGGTGGTCGGCCCGAACGAAGATCAAACACAAATCACGGAGCTGAAGGTGGATGCGAAACGTACCGAAAAAGGAAATCCGGCACGCCTGAAGCTTTCGTTTCAGTCCGATTCCGGCAAGGGGGGCTCGGTAGAGGGGTCGGGAAAGATCAATCTCGATACGCTCCAGGATCGTTCCCTGGATCTTTCCCTGAAGGAAATCTCACTTTCGTCGTTTTCACCGGCCGTCGAACTGCTGACGGAAGCGCATGATCTTCGGGGGCAACTGGACGGAACCGTCTCGCTTTCCGAATCCTCCGCGATCCAATCCAGCGGCACATTGACCCTGACCGATTTTCACGTCGAAGGATTCGGCGAGCCCATTCAACTTCCCGAGCTTTCCCTTCGTCAGGAGATTTCCATGAAGCAACCCGACTCGGGAACGTTCTCGTTCGATTTGAAAAGTTCGAACGCCCTGCAACTCTCCGCGAACGGAACGCTTCAGGACCTGCGGTCGGACGGGGGCACCGCCGACGCTGAATGGACGCTGAAATCTGATCTCGAAAAACTGAGCCATCAGATTCCTTCGCTCCTCAACCTGAAAACGGGATGGCGAATGGGCGGCGACCTGAGCATGAAGGGCAAGGTGAACCTCGGAAGAACGACGAAAGAGGACAAACCGGGCCTTGAGGGAACATTCAAGTTGAAAGCAAATGGTTCGTCCGTACGCTCCATCACGCCCGGCGGCGAGACCATTTCGGCCGGAGATCCGTCGGTTCAGTCGATGGTCGGAGTCCGGTTTCAAAATAACGCGGGCGAGGAGGAAACGGATTCGAAAACGGGACGTCCCTCGTATCAACTTGAGTCGGCCCGGGTCCGTGATCTGTCCGTCAATCTTCCGGGCCTGTCCGCGAGGGCCTCGGGTTCGGTCTCGGAACTGACGGGAACGCCGCAGGCCCGTGACCTGACCGCGACGGCATCGCTGAACCTGGAGATACTCCGCCGGAAGCTTGCGCCGTTTACCGACTTCGGGGGGTATAACATGAACGGGAAGCTTTCGATGGAGATGAACGGATCGGGAACGGAACAACTTAACCTCTCCGGATCGATCACGTCCGAGGACGTCATGATTACGCCTCCCGACGCGAAGAAGATCGGCCCGCTGAACGTCGAACTGCATCATAAGTCCATGGTGGACGTAAAGAATCAACAAATCAGGATGGATCAGTTTCGGGTTGCGTCGAAGGACGGATCGGTATTTCAGCTGGAGAACGGACGGCTGGAAGGTTTTGCCGGCCGGGACGTGTCCGCCCGGGCAAGCTGGAAGGGCACCCTCCGCCTTGAATCTCTCACGAAAAAGCTTGAACCGGTTCTCGCGCCGATGCTTCAACGTGCCTTCAACCGTCCTGACGTACAGTTCGTTGCGGGCACCCTGAAGCTCCCCGAGGAGAAAGGCTCCCTTCGTCTGGAACCGGGGAACCCCGGATACCGCCTCGACGTCAAAAGCGACCTCACGGGAGAGAAGATCGCTCTCGTTGAAACGGACGACGACCGTCACTCCCTGGGGACCCGGATCAAAGCGACGGCTGATGTATCGGTTGAGACCGACCCACAAAAAATTGAAGCGCGAGAGGTTCGAATAAAAGCGGACGGTCTCGACGTCGAAATGTCAAACACGGTCGTCCACCCTGCCCGATCTCCAGGGCAGCTGGATGGTCTGTCAGCGACCTTCAACGCACAGCTGGCGAACGTGCAGGAAATGTCGCGGATATACCGGTATGAATCCGGATATCAGGCCGACGGGCAAGTCAAAGGAACGATTTCGATCTCCGGATCGGACCGTCCTCCGGGTCAGTATCAGGCGAACCTGAACTGCACGCTCGACGAGGTGTCCATCGACGGGATCTTTGACGGATCCACCGGACCGTTCAACGGCCGGATGAAGGTTTCCGACTCCGTGGTGGATACACGGCAAAACAAGAAGGGACGGATTTCCGGAATGACGTTCAAGAGCGATCTGCTCGACCTCACCGGTGACGGGTCGTTTCGTCTGTCGACCCCTGAGGGAGGACCGTCCGCGGATCTTCAACTCGAAGGAACCATAAACGATCCGGCCGCGGCTACGAAGAAACTGAAACCGTTTCTTTTCGGCTCGCGATTCAGCGGGTCTCCGGTCTCGTTTTCGACCGTCGTCGAGCTGTCCGGCACACAGTTCGCCCTGGATTCCATGACCACCTCCGCCCGAACGTTGAAGGTGGGGTACAAACCGATGGGGGGTGGACCGGTTGAGCTGACGGATGTCAGGGGCACCGGCTTCATATCATACGGTGACGGAATATGGACCTTTAAAGGCACAAGCCTTTCGTCGAACCTCGGGTCCGTAACGGCGGACGGCACGTTTGAGATGTGGGGAAAAAAGAAGCCGATGAAGGCGTCGTTAGAAACGAAGATCAAGATGTCGCTTACGGCTCTTTCAACCGCCTTTCCCGGATTTCTGCCCGGGGACGTCCCGTCGGGCCAGGTGAATGGAACCGTCTCAATGGAGGGACCGTCCGGTCATTTCAACCTTGACGGTCAGATGACGGCCAGTAACGTTTCCTACGTCCCGTCCGGCGCGGAGAAACCTCAAATCAAAAATCAGCAATTCTCCTTTTCGGCGAACACGAACATGGATTTCGACGGAGGGTTCAACCGTGCCACCATTGATTCCGCCACCCTGAAAGCAGATTTTGCTCAACTCGAGACCGGCAAGGGATTCGTGAACGTTGAAAATGACACGTTTTCCTGGAGTGAATGGTCGAGCAAAATGGAGTATCACCCGAAGAAAATGAGCGAGGTGTTTTCGTACTGGATGCCGTCGAAGCTGGAGATCAAAGATACCAAACAGAGGACGGCGAAATTTACGCTTCAGAACGGAAAAGCCTCCCGGTCGGAATGGATCGACGCCCTCCGGGGAACGGGCTCGTACGAACTCGGATCGTTTACCTGGCGGAACCAGGACCTGAAAGGAGGGGGCAAGATCACGCTCAAGAACGGCAGGGCCACGATCGATTACGACCTTGCCGCCGGCGATGGGACGCTGCGTGGAGATCTCCAGGTCGGCCTTTCTCAGAAAAAATCGTCGGACGGATCGGAGTCGCCCGGGTACCGGTTTCGGATGGAAGGGCGAAAGGTTCCCGTGAAGCAGAAGACGTCCGATTTCCTCGGCACGTTTCATCCGATTTTTGAGAGTGTCAGCGGCAAAACGACGGGTACCGTGAGCCTCTCGCTTGACGGCCATACGTCGACTGCCTCGCAGTCAACCGGCATGCTGGAACAGTTGACCGGGGAGGGCTGGATCAGTGCAAAGAAAATCGGTCTCCGTGCGGAATCGTTTGCCGGCAAGGTCCTGTCGCTGCTCGAACAAAAAAAGCAATGGACCGCCGACATCCCTCGCATCTCCCTGAAGATGAAAAACGGAAAGGTCCACTACTCCGATCTTGCCATTGACCTCTCCGATTACCGCGTGGTGACGAGCGGATGGGTCGCCCCGGACGGGGCTTTTCAGATGGACGTCAAAATCCCGGTCACCGATCGTTTGAAGAAGAAGTATCCACAGCTCAAATCGGTGAACGTCAATCACCTCACCATCCCGGTCCACAGAAAAAACGGCACGATCTCCATGGATCTAAAAAAGGCCGTGCAGAACGTCGTGAAACAGGGGCTCGAAGACCGTGCGAAAAAAGAGCTGGACGACGCTCTTGATGGGTTGTTTGACTAGGAGACTGCTGAAAAACCCCCGCTTCGTCAGTACGATCACAATCGGTGCGG
>CAZSFH010000180.1:0-6077 GCA_964606115.1 uncultured Planctomycetia bacterium
GGGCCTCGTTGATGGCGTCTTTCAGGGTGCGGGAACCGGTGGAAACCGGAATGACGTTCGCGCCGCATAGTTCCATGCGGAACACGTTCGGTTCCTGCCGCTTCATGTCCACCTCTCCCATGTAAATGTCACAGTCGAGACCAAGTTTCGCGCAGGCGACGGCCGTGGCCACGCCGTGCTGGCCGGCGCCCGTCTCTGCGATGATACGATCTTTGCCCATTTCCTTCGCGAGGAGCCCCTGTCCGAGTGCATTATTCAGCTTGTGTGCGCCGGTGTGAAGGAGATCCTCCCGTTTCAGGTAAACGTCGAACCCGTAGAACTCGCTCAGCCGGTCGGCGTAATAGAGGGGCGTTGGCCGGCCGGCAAACGACCGGAGCTGTTCATTTAATGTGTTTTGAAAATCATCATCGTCCCGGAGAGACGTAAAAGCATCCGTAAGTTCACGGACGGCGGGCATCAGGGTTTCCGGGACGTAGGTTCCACCGAATTGTCCAAAACGTTCCATGGGATTCAGGGCCGGTCCAAAAAAAAGCCTGTCCGGGACTCAAACGACGTTCCTTTTACTTCTGAAAAATGGGAAGATGTTTGTAAGGAACCTGCAAAATGAGAAGTGCGAGAGCCGTGCTGTATTCCGGGCTAATCCGCCCCTTCCAGGAACCGTCACGCTTCTGCACATCCAGTAAACGTCTGGAAATATTCCGATAATAATCGACCCACGCATCACCTCCCGCGAAATAGAACGCCTGTGCGGCATAAAAATGACCGTAAAAAAACCATCGATCGTCCGGGTTCTTGACCATATTGTTTTGCATGTAGTTCAATCCCGCCTGGATCATGGCTTGAACTTCCTTCTCGTGTTCATCGGAGGCCATGGAGCTATAAAGACCCGAATAATTCAGCGTACTCACCGCGGCGGCGGTAAGCGCGAAGGAATACCTTGACGATCCCCTCGAGAGGCTATACTTGAACCGGCCGTTTCCACCGTGACATTTTCGAACATACTCGATCGCTTTTTCGATGGTGGACGATTCCACCTTGATCCCCGCGTTCCGGGCGGCGCGGAGCGCCTGGATCTGAGTGATGGTTACGGACGCTTCATCTCCTTTCTCTGGATTTGGCTTGTACCCCCATCCTCCAAGCCGGGTCTGTGCATAACGGGTTACCTCCACCGCTTTTTCGATGATGGACCGAAGCTCTTTACCGCGAGACGTATACTCGTCCGGCATATTTCCGTAGACTTCCGAAAGAAAAAGAAGAGCGAATCCGTGCCCGTGCATTCGACCACGTCCACCGGATCCCGTGAGAAACACACGCTGCCCTCCGGCTCTCGAAAAGATGTATTCCAGTCCTTTTTGAATTTCATTGCGATACGGTCCGCGGGAGGAAGTGCTTCCGCCGGCCATCAATGCCAGGCAGGCCAGGCTCGTGATGGCAACGGGATATCGATCATGAAATTGGCCGGAGTTCAGCTGTTTGGACGCGAGGTAGGATCGACCGTGCCGCACCGCCTCCCGAATCTTCGAGTTCAGAAGCGGTTCCGACACGGGTTCGGAGGAGGCCCCCGTAGATTGGCCGCTGGACGATTCCACCACCCGTTCGAGGTTTGCATTTTCGGAACGTCCGGATGTAAAGACGAACAGGAGAAACAGCAGCACCACCAACCCCGTTCGACCACCTCTCCAGAACCGGTGGATGGTTTGTTCCTTAGCAATCATGCTACAAAACAGAGAGCGTGAACAAAGGGTTTTGAGCGAAAGGGAGAATCGTGAAACGACGGAATACCCGGGAGATTATTCTTCGTCCGTCTCCTCGCCGAGCTTTTTGTAGTAGTTGCGAAGCCGCTCAGCGTACCCTGGAACATACTCTTCACTGCGGCGCTGGATGATGGCTTCGCGAACTTTCGGAGGAAGGTTTCCCCAATCAGACGCTTTGCCTTCGTGAACTTTCAGGTTTTCGGGTTCCCTCGACGAGGCCTCATACGGTTTATCCGCAGGTTTGTTTTTATTTGGATTGTTAGATTGTTTTTTTTGCTTCGATTTCTTCCGTTTTTTACCGCTTTTACGCTTTTTCTTTTTTTTCTTTCCCTGGCCTGACGAAGATGATTTTTTACTGGCCATTCGTATCAGCTGTTCCAGGTTCATCATTGATTTTTTCTGCGACGACTTCGCGGATTGAAATTTCTTTTTCAGGGAAGCAATTTCTTTGAGCTCACCGGTGGCCGATTTCTGATGCTCCTTCGATTTTTCGAAAATCTTCTTGATTTTTTTGCGAATTTCTTTCTGTTGTTCGGCTCCCGTTGCCTCCTTCTGCAGTTTTTTTAGAAGTGTTTTTACGCGATTCATCTCCCGGGTGTTGGATTCCAGCGATCGGGCCGCCTGGTCCATTTCGTCGATGATTTCATTCAGGATTTTCACCGGGTTTTTTTTCTGGCGGCCGGAAGGGCCTTCGGATCCGCCGTGAAGAGAACGGTTGGCTTTTTCCACTTTCTTTTCATCTCCGGTTGACGGGGAACTTCCCTCGTCGAGAACCTCCTCCAGTTTCTTCATCATGTCCTCCTTGCTGTTGTCTTTTTGTTCTTCCTGCCCCTGGAGGGGGAGCGTGAATCCAAGAACGGCGACAATCAGGACAAGAATCGAAACTCGTGGGCTTTTTGTGGCGTTCATCGTTGTTTTTTTCTCCGTGGTTGTTGTTTTTGCTTCCGGGTTAAACGGTCTTTCAGCTGACTTGTAAGATCCTTGATTTTGTTCTGGCGCAGTGACATCTGTCGGATCCAGCTCTTCTGGGAGGAGGTGGGCGATTTTCCCTCTTCAAGTCGTTTCTTTACCAGCTCCTCAAGCTCGTTGGTCTGCCGATGAAGCTGCCTCTGCATCTTGTGGAGCATTTTGAGTTCCGCACGCGCGGGAACCAGCTTTGATTTCTTTCCACCTTTCCTGCCCCCTTTTCGGCCGGTGGATCGTTTCTTTTTCTTGTTCATCTGCCGTTTCAGGGCGTCAATCAACGTGGCGATCCGATCAACCACTCCGTCCTGGAGACGGCGCGTGTAACCGGTGACGTTCCGCTTGGGATACAGCAGTTTCTGAATCTCCTCCATGTCCTTGATGATGGTTTCCATGGTCCATTTATAAACCACCACGCCCTCGTTCTTCATTTTTTTCAGGATCTCGCCCGCCTGTTTGACATTGGTTTTCTGATCGGAACTCAAATTCATCAGCTCGCCGATCTCTTTTCGGGAGAGACTTTCCCCTTCTTCCTTCTTGTTCGAAACGCGTTCCGTTTTTTCATTGATCGTCTCCTGTTTCTTTTTTAACTTGACAAGCTGGTTTTTCAGTTTGTACAGCTGCCGTTGCTGACGCCGGCTCGCCCTTCGGCGCTGTGCACGCTGGAGTTTTTTGTACGCCTCGTCCAGTTTCTTCTGCGCCTGCTTCTGGGAGGACTTTGCCTGCTTTGGATTCCCACCGCTGCTGGATCCCTTCATCTGACTCTGCGCTTTCTTCATGGCCTTCTTTGCCTGCTCCATCTTGTCGGAGGCGTTCTGCTGATTTTTCTTGTCTGCTTCTTTCGAGAGTTTCTTGATCTTGTTCTTCAGTTCTTTCTGACGACTTCGGAGTTTTTCGAGCCCGCGCTTTTCTTTTTCGGTCAGTTCTCGCTTCTTGCCTTTTTTTAGGGCCTTCATCGCCTTTTTCAGGTTTTTCTGAGCGGACGACTGCTGGGACGACGCCTGTTTCTTGTTTCCGGACGAAAGGGACGAAGAAGCTTTTTTCATCGACTTCGAGGCATTTCCGGCCGCTTTGCTCCCTTTACTCAGGCTTTTCTTCATGCCGCTGGAGGAACCACTCGATTTTTGAGCGGATTTGGACATCTGATTCTGAAGATCCTGGGCCTTCCGGGCGAGTTCCTTCTGGCGCTTCTTAAGCTGTTTCCGACGCGTCTTTGCGGCTTCCGAGCTTCCCGCGTTTTTCTGCATCTTCGAAAGAGCCTTGCGGGCTTTCTTCAAGTTTTTTGAGGCCTGTTTCTGGTTTCCCACCGCCCCGGACGGTTTGTTGCGACGAAGACGAGACGTTGCCCGCTCCATGGAACCGGCGGATTTCCGAGCGCTTGAACCGGCTTTCCGGGCCTGTTTGACCGCCCTGGACGCCGCGCTATTTTTTTTGTTTCCGCCGGAAAAGGTTTTTTGGGCTTGCCGGGCGAGCTTCTGAATTTTCCCCGAGACCGACTTCGTTTGTTCCTCGAGCTTCTTCTGTTTTTCGGATAACTTCTTCTGTCGTTTACGGTCCTCGTCATCTACCAGCTGACGTTTCATGGAGCGGAGCTTGCCGAGTGCGTTTTCGATTTTTCGTGCGGCGTTTTTCTGGTGTCGCTCCGCGGAGGAGGGCTGGTCGCGACGAAATTTATCGGAGGCGTTCTTCATCTCGGAGGACGCCTTTCTGGATTGGCCGGCCGCGTTTTTCATGGAGCGGGAGGTGGCACCGGATTGTGATTTCGCGAAACGCGAAAGCTGACCGGACGCTTTCCTGGCCTGTTTCTTCAATGATTCCTGATTCTCGGCCATGACCTTATGGGCGGATGCCCGTTTGTTCTCAAGCTGTTTTTTTAATTTCTCAAGCTGGTCGGCCGCGTCTTTCATTAATTTTTTCGCATCCTTGCTGGCCTTTGAAGCGAGCATCGGGGTTCCCTGTTTGATCCCACTTTCGGACTGCTTCATGGACTGGCTCGCGGCGCGGAGCTGCTGCTGAATCTGTTTTCGCTTCTGGTCCACGGGAAGTTTTTGCAGGTCCTTGAGCGGCTTCCGCACCTGCTCGTTCATCGATTCCCGGTTGTGTTTCTGCTTGCGGGAGGTGCTGCGCTTGTCCAGGGATTGATCCTGGTCGACCGCCTTCTCCGCCGTTTCCGAGATTTCCTTCTGTCTCTTGATCTGCTTGCGAAGGTTCTTCAGTGCAGATTTAACAATTTTTTCCCCGTTCTGGTAGGCCTGATTCACTTCCAGGGCCCGGGTCTGTTTCTTCTTAAGCTCCTCGAGATCCTTCATCAGTTTCTCGATGGTCCGTCGCTGTTCGGACGTCTCCTTTTCGGTTTTCCGTGTGAGTTCCTCCTGCTCCTTTTCGAGTCGTTTTAGCTCTTTCTTGAGTTTCCGAGCCTTTTCCGAAAGTTCCTTCGGATCGTCGTTCCGGTTCCTGTCCTGCAACGTCTTCTGCTGTTTCTTTAGCTCCTGAATTTTATTGATAAACCGGTTCAATTTTTGGTTCCGCTTCGCGTTAAACTCGCGGGTCCGCTCCCGAATTTCTTTCTGTTCTTCCCGGGCCTTCTTTACTTTTTTGGTCAATTCCTTAATCGAAGGCCGCTTCTTCTTTTTGGTTCGGATCCGCGCTCGCAGGATGTCCAGAACTGATTTAATCTGTTTCGTCACTTTCCTGGAGGATTTGCTGTATCGCCCTTCCTGATTCTTCTCCACGAAACGGGTCATCATCTCGATGGTGTCCACCAATCCCATCTCCTCCGCTTTCGTTTTGGCCTTCTTTAATCGTTTCGCGGCCTTTTTGTTTTTTCGAGCGAGTCGCTCAGCGATGTCCCACATGCGTTCCAGAAGGGTTCGGGCTTTCTTCTTGAGTCGCTTATGTTTGCGGGATATCTCGTCGCTCGTGGACTGGTCGGCGGGCGTGTCGAGGTGGGGAGCAACGACAAGGGATAGAACGGCGGGTAAAAGCAGAAGTCGGGAGATCTGTTTTTTTATCATTTGCTTTTTTATAGCCCCGTTACATTTCTGTTAGAATGCGTTATGTTAGTGTAATTGAGGAGGGGAGCGTAATCAAATGAACGGACTAAAAAAACACCGTTTACACCACCAAAATGCAGACTGCCGAAGAAAAAGGCTCGCGGCGCACGGTTGGGACGATCCTTCGAGGAGCTCGTATTCTCAGAAACTCGAATATTTGAACCTGGGGGATTCTGGGGGTCGAAGGACACAGCAGAGCGCTCGCTGAGTCTCATTTTCGAAGAAAAAACCCCGAATGTGGGTTTCTGACGAGAAGTGACGCCGCAGCCGACCCGTTTATGAAGAACTGAGGATGCGGATTTCTCGC
>CAZSFH010000181.1:0-1732 GCA_964606115.1 uncultured Planctomycetia bacterium
CTCGAGGAACCCTACGAGCCGCGGGCGGACAACTTTCATCTGCACCTTGCTATCAGTCGTGAACAAAAGACGGAAGACGGACAAAAAATGTACGTTCAGCGGCGTCTGGACGAAGAGTGGAACCGTCTCGGTCCGATAATTGAAAACGAAGACACGCTGGTTTACATCTGTGGCCTGGAGGGCATGGAAACGGGAATTTACAGAGTTCTTATGCAGCGTTCATGCATGAATTATTTTGCACATGTCCCTGACGCCCTTAAGGACGCCAATCTGTCGGAAGTGTCGGACCGTGATGAACGGCTCGACGAAATTCGTCCGAACAAGGAACGCCTGCTGGTGGAAGTCTATTAACGACGGGAGATCAATGTTAGATCTGGATTTTATCCGAGAAAACCCGGATGCAGTGCGACGGGGAGCCAGGGTCCAGGGGGACGACGTGGACGTCGATGAAATTCTCGAGATCGATAAACAACGCCGTTCTCTTCAACATGAACTGGACGAGAAACGCCACCGACAAAACGAAGGGTCTGAAAAGGTGGCCGAACGTAAACAGAAAGGAGAGGACGCCTCCGATCTCATTGAGGAACTATCCCGGCTCTCCGACGAAATTGACCGTGGAGAAGAACAACTCAATCAGATCGAATCCGAACTGGAGGAAAAGCTTCAGTGGCTCCCCAACCTGCCGGCGGACGACGTACCCACCGGGGAGGAGGAATCGGATAATGAACTCATCCACAAAAAAGGGGAGAAACCGACATTCGAGGAAGAACCCGATCCACACTGGACCCTCGGCGAGCAACTGGATCTCCTGGATTTCGAGCGTTCGGCCAAGCTGGCGGGAAGTGGATTCTACGTGTTGAAAAAGGAAGGAGCGCTCCTGGAACGCGCCCTGCTCAACTGGATGCTCGACCTCCACACAGAAAAGAACGGATACCGGGAAGTGCAGGTCCCGTTCCTGTCCCGCCCCGAAGGGCTTTACGGAACCGGTCAGCTGCCGAAACTCCGAAGGGACATGTATCGTACGGACAAGGACGATCTCTTTCTCATTCCGACAAGCGAGGTTCCGTTGATCAACCTGCACCGGTCGGAAATCCTGGATCAGGACGAACTGCCCCTCTATTACACGAGTGGTACAGCCTGTTTCCGGCGGGAAGCCGGAGCGGCCGGTCGGGACACCCGCGGCATGACACGAGTCCATCAGTTCATGAAAGTTGAGCTCATCAAAATTTGCGAGGCGGACGACGCGAAGCGGGAACTCGACGACATGATCTCTCACGCCGAGAGCGTCCTTGATCAACTTGATCTCCATTACCGCCTGGTCAAGTTATGCACCGGAGATTTATCGTTTGCGTCCCGAAAAACTTACGACCTGGAAGTCTGGGCACCGGGAAGTGAACGCTGGCTGGAAGTTTCTTCACTCAGCACCTGTTCGGACTTCCAGGCCCGGCGATGTGATATCCGTTACCGGGATGATCAGGATGATCTCCATTTTCCTCATACACTGAACGGTTCCGGTGTCGCTCTTGCTCGTACAGTCATCGCCCTCCTCGAACAACATCAGAACCAGGATGGAACGGTCCGGATTCCCGAGCCCCTCGTTCCCTACATGAATGGACGAGAAACCCTTTCTTAATCGGCTTTTCGGACAGGGTCTTTTTAAAGAGGGGACGGTTCCGTGTGGTACCGCCCAGGATCCTTCCTTGCTTCTTAGTTGGACGTCAGTGTCATGAAG
>CAZSFH010000181.1:1742-6013 GCA_964606115.1 uncultured Planctomycetia bacterium
CTCCCTTCAACAGACACAGCAACAGCTTCTGGAAAAGAAGCTCTGCAATCACTGTCTTGGACGCCAGTTCGCCTTGCTTGGACACGGTCTCGAAAATTACGAACGAGGCTGGCTCGTCCGGAATGAACAATCGCTGACCGAGTCTTCTTTTTCTTCGAACCGACTTCCGGAGCACCTTGAGCCCGGGGGATCCTGCGATCTCTGTGAAGGTGTTTTTAACCGGCTTCCCGACCTTTCCAGACGTCTCATCGATCACGCGTCGCCGTACGAGTTTAACACCTACCTCGTCGGGTCCCGTATTCCCGAACGCTGGCTGGAAGAGGAAAAACAGCTTCGTCAATCCCTCCAGATAAAGCACGCGGAACCCGTGAAAGCGGAAGTTAATCGACTGACAGGAAAGATTCTGTCTGTTCAGTACGACGAAGATATCGAGGTCGATCACGAGCACCCCGACCTGCATTTCATCCTTGATCTCCCGGAGGATCAGATCGAACTCCAGGTTGCCCCGCTTTACATCTACGGTCGCTACAATAAATATTCTCGTGAAATCCCGCAGACGGTCTGGCACTGCAGGAAATGTCGGGGAAATGGTTGTGAACATTGCGGAGGCTCCGGAAAAATGTACGAGGAATCGGTCCAGGAACTGATCCAACCGCCGTTTCTGAGCGCATCGAAGTCGAAGGAAGCCATCTTCCACGGAGCAGGCCGGGAGGACATTAACGCCCGCTGCCTTGCCGGTCGCGAGTTTGTGCTGGAACTAAAAACCCCGAAGAAACGAAATATTGATCTGAAGTCCTGTGAACGATCCGTGAATGAATCAACGGATAAGGTGACGGTTTCACACCTGCAACACACTCAGGCGTCCACCGTAGCCGAGATCAAGCAGCAGCGAGCCGACAAAACGTATCAGGCGCTGGTCGTGCTGGAGAAAGACGTGGAACCGTCCAAACTCTCCAGGCTCGAGGAGCTGGAAGGTAAAATTCGCCAGAAAACCCCTTCTCGGGTGAATCACCGGCGTGCCTCAAAAACAAGAACCCGCACCGTTCATCGGGTGAATGCCGTCAAAAAGGGGGAGGGTGAAATCGAATTAACGATCAAGGCCGAAGCCGGGACGTACATCAAAGAACTCATTTCAGGGGATGAACAGCGGACCCTACCCAACGTCGCCAATCTGCTGGAGACCGGTGCCGAATGCAAAACGCTGGATGTCCTCGAGATTGATCATCTCCTATCTGCGTCTTAAGATGTGATGAGCAGGTACCGCACGGACCGAAGATTCAGAATCCACAAACTGATTTCACAACATTTCCGGACCAGGAACGGACATGAACATGATCTGGAAAGAATCCGACCTTGAGGGTCGCGTTGAAGTTCATACCTTCGAAAGTGACGTGCTCCAGGAAAATCCCCTTGGCGATCCCGCAAACCGGGATCTTCACGTTTACCTGCCTCCCGAGTACGACGCCACAGACGACTCCCTGCCGGTCCTTTATATTCTGAGCGGTTTTGGAAGCAGCTCCAAAAAATACCTGTCTCACAGCACCTTCGCTCCGGCAATCCACCATCAATATGAAGAGGTCCGGGACGTTCAGGAAGGAGGGCCGGCCATTTTGGTGTTCCCCGACTGTAAAACATCCCTCGGCGGTGCACAGTACATGGACTCACCCGCGGTGGGCTCCTATAAAACATACCTTATAAAGGAAATCGTTCCCTGGATCGACCGCCATTACCGTACGGAAACCGAACCGCGGAACCGGGGGGTATTCGGCAAGTCCAGCGGCGGATACGGTGCGTTACGCCTTGCGATCAAGCATCCGGAAGTTTTTGGCGTGGTGGGGTGTCACAGTGGAGACATGTATTTTCAGTACTGCTATCTCCCGGATTTCCCGGTGGCCGCTGAAGCAATCCGAGAAGAAGGCTCCGCCGAAGCATGGCTGGAATCGTTCCGGGAACGAGATTTTCAATCGGGAAATGACTTCAAGGTTTTTCAGATTATCGCAATGTCCGCCTGTTATTCGCCGGATCCCCAGGAACCCGGTGAATTTGTGTTGCCGTTCGACCTCGAGACCGGGGCGGTCCGTGACGGGGTCTGGGAACAGTGGCTGGAAGAGGATCCGGTGAGAATGGTCCGGTCACTTGGGGGCCGCCTCCGGGAGCTGGAATACCTCTTTTTCGACTGTGGCTCAAACGATGAATACAACCTGCAGGTCGGGGCCCGGGTGCTTCACGAAAAACTTCGCCAGCAGGGAATCGAGCACGAATACGAAGAATTTGACGGCGGCCATCGCGGAACGAACGTACGTTATCCGGTTTTCCTTCGGAAACTGACCTCGTCCTTTTATCAATAAAGCCGAATCTGACAGGGAAATGTACACTTATTGAATCCCCGGCGGGCGGTCTGCACGAAATTTTGACGGAGCCCCCCATGAAAAACGGGCCTCCATTGTCCTGCAGGAAGCGAAGTGGAGTGAATATTTCAGCTCTTTTAGCATGAAAACGCGAGAAATCCGTATGCTCCCTGTTCAGACCGGGTTTAACTGGACCCGTGATCCTCCTCCTCTCCTTCCTCCTCGAGCGTTTTCTCGAGGTGAGCCATTTTCCGGTGAAGATAAAGTACGTACACGAACACCGCGGACCAGAGAAGTAAGTACGCCGCAAGAAAATACCAGAGGTTCGAATGGGTCGAACCACCGTCACCGGTTCCTTCGGTGGCGGCGATCAGAAGTACGTCCATCAAGTTCGTCATGAATCGTCAGCACCAATAATCCGAAGATATCGATTTCGCTCAAGACGAAGGACACGATACCGGGTCCAGCTGAGACAGATCATCAGCAGAAACAATCCGAGCATCACTCCGCGAAGCGTCCACACCATACTCGGCTCCATTTCCAGCCCCCGCTGTGGATGATTCTGTTTCTGTGCCGCAATCATGTCCACGGAATAATACACCAGCGGCACCGTTAGAAACCCGAGTACAGCCATGATACCGCGGAATCGTTCGCGGATGTTTCGGTCCTGCAAAAACGGCGGAATCAAAAAATACACCGCGTACAGGCACCACATGATCAAAAAGGTGTTCAGACGTGGTTCCTCACTCCACCACACCCCCCAAACCGGACGAGCCCACAACGGTCCGCTCAGCAGAACACCAAGACTGTAAAGAAATCCAACTTCCACAAAGGAATGACTGATATCATTGTACCAATTGCGCTCGGAGTAGAGATACCACGCCGCGGAGCAAAACCCGAAAAAGAACGCCACAAACGAGACGATGGCAAATGGCACGTGTAGATACATAATTTTCTGGGCGAGCGCTCCGAACTGGTCTTTCGGAAACATAGGCGTGTAAATCACACCAACCACCAGTGAACCGGCAAAAATAAGCCCCCCCAGAACGGCGATCACGGGAATCCCGATCCGATTCCAGTATGTTTCGAATGAAGATGCGTTCATCTGGTATTCGTCGGATCCACTCATGATTTATTGAGGACCCCTGTATAACGCAGCGGATAGAAGGGTGCAGGCGGAAAGAAACATCATATCCATGGCAAGAAGAAATATAATCCAGTTGCTCGCCCGGGTCAAGGGAGACTCCACAAACGGAACACTTCCGGTCGTGGCGGAAAGGAGAGGAGCCGATGCCTGAACCCCCGAAATCAGTAGAGGAAACATCAGCGGCAGCATCAGAACCGGAAGCAAAAATTCGGACGCTCGTCCTATGATTAACAAACTTGAAAACATCGTGCCCAGCAACGAGATCCCGATATTTCCCAGGAGGATCACCCCAATAAATGTCAGAACTTCAATCGATATGCCATAACCGAAAAACAGGAAAAAAAGAGGCGTCAGAACGACTTCCATCAAGATCAGCAGAACAAACACGGACAACGTCTTTCCCATAAAAATCCGCCACGGCGAAACCGGCGAACAGACCAGTGCCGAAAGACAATCATTTTCGCGTTCCACCCGCATTAAATGATTCAATCCCAGGAAACTGGCAAACAGCACACTAATCCAGTACGCGGGGGGCCCGAACCGGTTCAGTGACGCCCGATCGTGCTCGATCGAAAAGTAGATGACCAGCAACACGAGAACGGAAAACAGCAACACCGTGTTGATAACCCCTTTTTTGCGAAACTCCACAAGCAGATCCTTCCGCGTAATCGCCCAGACGTCACGCATCCACCCCTCCCCGTTCGGACTGATAATGATCACGCAGTTCCGTCTCACTCATGGAGGTGATATCTCCGCACCAGCGAGGCGCGTTCTTT
>CAZSFH010000182.1:0-2709 GCA_964606115.1 uncultured Planctomycetia bacterium
CTTCGGTGTAACTCGTTTCGCTGACGTTGTGGGGGTTTTTCAACAGCCTCCTAGAGCATGAAACGGGTCGTGTACACTTAAGAGGAATTGGACCGGGACGGGAATAAGGGGTGATGTTCGAATCCGTATGTAGTGGAAATATTCCTTAGACACCCACTAATATGAACGAACGATACGCTTCCGACTTCTCCTTTTAATCGATTCGAACGACAGCACGTTACGTTACCTGGTGAGGTTCTCCTTGAAAAATTCTTTCTTTTGTACCCTTTCACTGCTGCTTATCGTTTTTTTAACGAGCTGTGGAAAAACGAACAGCGGCGGTTCAAATGGCGGTCCGGAGTCGGTCCAAAATACCGGTGTGCATTCCGGAAAAACACCGAACATAACAGAAAACGGAAACGGGCATTCGAATGAGGACGGACGCGTTCTCTCCAGCGAATCCTCCACCATCGGTTCGTCTCCGGAAGAACCGCTTCCGGATCGTGGTTCCGTGTTCCTGACCGGCCAACGGACCAATTCCTATTCAGGTATCGTCGATATGCCTCCGAGCTCTCCCGTGCTGAAGGTCACGTCTCCTTCCCCCGTGATTTTTTCAACCGTGTATTCCACCTCCGGTACGTCCGGACTTTTTTCCTTCCACCAGGAAGCCAACCGGAACCAAAGAGGAACTGGTGAATCCGATCATGGCATCTACGACGCACCCCTCGAGCAACATTCTATCCGCGAGGTGGTCATCCACAGGCCCGGTGATTACTTTCTTTCCTGGACGTTGCCACTTAAACGGACCGATCGAGTTCGACGACGTTCCGCCGTCCGATCATCGGTATTTGTGAACGGAATTCGCAAAAAGGTTGGGGTTGGGGACTCTTCATATATTCGTATGAAATCAGGACATAACCAGTCTTCCTGTCATCTGAACACCGTTCTTCATGATCTGAGCGGCGGTGACCGAATTCAGATCAGGATCCACCAGACCACTTCCCCACCCGAAAAGCGTTTAAAACACCTTGTGGATGGATCGTTTTCCCTCTATCTCGAACGAGTTCCACGCTCCGTACCGGTCTTCAGCGGGACCGCAACACGAACCACCAGAGGCAAAAATTTCAACCGTGCTCCCGCTCCACTCCAGTGGATTGGAAACCGTGTGGACGGACCTTTCGAACACAACCGGAAAGATCATCCGGAAAACGTCACCATCCGTCGTTCGGGTTTATATCTCGTTTGTGTCAATATTCCGCTTCAGGGAAACAATGAGCGAACGAATATCAAGGGGAAAATTCGGCTTGACGGTGAACCGGTCAAAGGGAGGATCTTCCAGCAGGGATACATACGGAAAAAGAACGGGCATCGAAATTCCTCCATTCATTATACGGGGTTTGTCCGGACCACCCATTCCGACGAAACCCTGACCGTTACCGTTGAACGGGAGGCAAACGGAGGAACGGTGACCACGGGCGGCCGAAACGCAACCCTTTTTATTCGTCCCCTGCCCGAGAAGCACGTATTCACCTCAACCGCCGAAACCGTGACCGGCAACCATCCAGAAAACTGGAACCCGAAAAAACGCCGTGAGGTGAAGTGGACCGATGTTGATCAGAAAGCCGATTCCCTTTTTAAGCACAGCACCGATGAAGATCCGGAGCAAATAACCATTCGAAGACCGGGAGATTACCTGTTTGTTTTCAACGCCGCCTGGTCGGGAAACCGTCCGCGAGTCAATCCGGAACTCCGGGTGCTGGTAAACGGGACACCTGTTTCCGGGGCCACCTCACAGACCGGATATATTCGTGGAAGCAACGGCCATTCGGACGCATCGGAAGCGGGAATCATTTTCCTCCCGAACCGATCACCCGGGGACACGGTTTCACTCCAGATTCAACAGGAAGCAAGCAGCGGTCCCCTGCAAAATCGGACCAGGGCGCAATTACTCATGTGGAAAACGAACTGAATCGAGTTTTATTCCACGATTTACTTGAAGATTTTCGAAAATGTTGTAAAATAAAGGCTTCTAATGGGAGGAGTTTCTTTACATTACAAAAAAGACCGATATGTTTCATCAAAATCGTGTCAAATACGTTTGCCTGCTGGTCGCTTTTGCTTTCATCCTTTCCTCGTCCCTTCCGGCTCTGGCTCAGCAAAAATCAGGTTCGAAGTCGGAGGATCAGGAGCGTGAGTATATTCCCACCCGGACTCCCAGCAGTCCGGAATGTGCTTCCCTGCAAGAAATAAAAACCGAGATAAAAAGAAAGCGCATTTCGGTTGATTTCGATGAGACCCCGCTCAAAAAAGTTATTAAATCGTTCAAGAAGCGGCTCTCATTTCCTATTGTCGTACTCGAAAGCGTGGATCGCTCAAAAACCGTCACCATTACACTCCAAAATCTCCGTATGGACCGTTTGATGAAAGTCATTCTGAATCAGAAGGGCCTGACGGCCACCTATAATGACTGTGTGGCCACCGTTCGACCTCAGGGAACGGCGGACAATTACCAGACCCGGTTGTACGATGTGACGAATATCCGTGCTCAGCTGAAGGATTTTTACGGTCCCAAACTCGTTCTTATGAGTCCAGAAGAGATCAATCAGGATGAAAGCACTCAGGTCGGTGGCTCCGACGATTACGGCACTAAAATGGGAAGTGCATTCTTGAAGACAAAGAGACCGAAAGACGGACGCGGGAGACGCGTAATATGTACGAGGGGGAGCGGAT
>CAZSFH010000182.1:2719-5261 GCA_964606115.1 uncultured Planctomycetia bacterium
GAAGCTGGAGAACTTTATTCAACGGTTAGCGGGAAAAAAAGAGATTTGGAACTCCAAACATGCCTCCATCAAGGTGGAAAAAAATCGTATGGTCGTAAGCCAGACCCCAAAAGTCCACAGGGAAATACAGCGTCTCCTCCAGACCATTCGACAATTTAAATAGATCTGATTAGAAAAGACGTTGAATCCGTCCGGAAGTGACGTATAATACGCACGCAGCGGTGGACGAAAAGAATCTTGTAAATCGTCCCTCCATCATTATCCGGTTTTAAGGGAAGCTGGTGAAATACCAGCGCCGTCCCGCGACTGTGACCGTGACGAACGCCACTTTCGGCCACTGACCGGTTTTCGCCGTGTCGGGAAGGCCCGGCAAGTAGGATGAACGGAAGCCAGAAGACCTGACCGGTTCGAGTGTCATTTTTTCTCCGCTTCCACGAGGATGGAAAGGAGGTCTCCATGGAACAGATGTTCGCCTTTTTTCCCTATCTTCTGCTGTTCGCCTTCTTCGGTTCATCCGATGCCCCTGTACCCTCCGGTACGTCCGAGCAATCCGCATCGAGGGATCGGGCGGTAGACGGAAAAACTGCACTAAAAATGGCTCTGTTGATTACGGGAATCGTGTCGCTGACGCTGTACCTGGTCCTTTTTACCACGCTGGATCCGATGCATGACGCCACGCATCATTTCCGTCACTCTCTGGCGATTGTCCCCTGTCACTGATTGTCCTATTCGAAGATTCTTCAATTCAGATCCGCTCAGGGAGATCCGAAATGATCGTATCGCGCGCAGGATCCAGGTTCCTCCTGATGTTCGTTGGTTTGTTCCTCGCTTCCTCCCTTCAACTCACCCTGATATCCGGGACGGGTTCCTCTTCGAACGGCCTTCAAGTCCGAACTCGAATTTCGCCTTCTCCGGACAGGATTGTTCCCGGAAAATCATTTTCTACGGTTACGGTTCTTGCGTCTGAGAATGGGACTCCCCTGAAGGACCGGGCGGTAAAAATAACACTGTTCGCTCCCGAATCTTCATTTTTGACGACGGACTTTCCGGTGGTGGAGGGAACCCGCCTTCTGCAGCTAAAGGGACGCCTGGAGAACGGCTCATTCTCGTTCGATTATCGGTTTCCCATTCGAGGAAGCTACTCCCTCCGGGCAACGTTGCTTCCCGCCGACCGCGGTAATGAAAAGTCGGTTCAGGTCGAAAAGAAGTTTCACGTATCGGAGAACCCGAACGACCTACGAAATGCGTCCTTCCTTTTTCTCGGGCTGCTCGGACTCGGACTTCTTTCCGGAGTAATCGTTCGGCGAACGGCCCTGAAAGACCCCTCCTCCGGCTCGACCACCGCAATGTCGCTCTTTGGGGCATTTCTGCTTATAACGGGATCTACGAGCCTCCACGCTCACGGTCCGGAGGATCACCACAATAAAAATAGTACACCGGATCACCCCCCCGCACACGTTGAAAAAGAGAACCTGAAGTTGAACGTGGATACACCCGACCCGGATCCCTCCGTCGGAAAACCGATCCGGGTCAAGGCCCATTTCAAAAATACCCGTACAGGGACCTCTCCCAAAACACGATACACCCTGGAATGCACACACGAAGAAGGGCACCTGGTGTTTCGAATGAATACCATTTCCAAGAACGGTCAGCTTTCACAGAAGATCCAGTTTGCCGACGGAGCCCAGCATCGTATTCGGGTTCGAGCCCAGCCGGTATCATCGGGGGATGAATCTCAAACCCTGACCGCCGGTAAGAAGGTGGACGTTCGGGCGATTCAGCCTCCGGGCCTCGTTGTAGCAAAAATGATGACGATCCTGATGGTCGTATTTCTCATCGGCCTGTCCGGGGGGTATTATGGTCACTATTTGTGGAACCCCACGAGTTTATGATCCTGATCATCACTACGGCCGACACGGAACTGCTTATGCTCCGGGAAGCCGCGGACGAACTCCCGGACGAACTTCCCGAGTTAACCCTTGCCAGCACAAAACATCTGCAGGACCGGGAGGATCTCGAGCAACTGCGAAATCGGCTCGCGGACGGAGACCCGCACGTGGTCGTCACCCGGGTGCTCGGCGGAAAGCGTCATTTCGATTCAGGCCTGGATCTTCTTTCGGAGACGGCTAGAAAAAACGATCTTCCCCTGATCGCTCTGCCGGGCGACCAGAACATGGACCCGGATCTGTCGGCACTCTGCACGGTTTCGTCCACGGAAGTGGAACAGGTGTTTGATTACTTCACTCACGGCGGGGTACGAAACTGTAAACAGATGATCCGGTTTCTCGCCAGTGTTTACCTGGAAGCGGACGTTGAATTTGACGAACCCGAACCGGTTCCGTGGTATGGTTTGTATCATCCCGACGACGACGGTCCGGAAAGCGAGGTTCAAACCTTCTTGAAACGTCACCATGATTCAAGGTCGGCAACGATCGGTCTCCTGTTCTATCGTGCCCACTGGATTAGTGGTAACCTCAAGTCGATCGACGCTCTGATCCGTGACATCGAGCGTAAGGGCACGCACTCCCGGCTAATCTCCTAC
>CAZSFH010000182.1:5271-5993 GCA_964606115.1 uncultured Planctomycetia bacterium
CGAGCGTAGAGGTCATAACGCTCTCCCCCTGTTCTGCTACAGTCTCCGGGAAGAACACGGTGGTGAAAACGTGGACGGGCTCTTCGAAAGGTTCCTCCTCGGGCCGGACGGAGAACCGCTTCCCGACGTGGTCCTGAACACGCTCAGTTACCATATGGGTGACCTCCAGCGCGACCAGCGGTTAACCACCCAATCCTCCACTTCGGCCATCGACTTTCTGGAGAAACACGATATTCCGGTTATCCAGGCCATGACCAGCAGTTTAACGGAAGATGAATGGCGGGAAGCCGACGAAGGGTTAAGCCCGCGAGACGCGGCGATGAACGTCGCTCTGCCGGAATTTGACGGACAGGTGATTTCGACGGCGGTCTCGTTCCGGGAACCCGCCGACGTCACGGACGCCGCGGAAGAACCGATCTACCGGTACAAATACGTGCCGGACCGTACGGAGCGGGTGGTTGGTATGGCCGAAAATTGGGCGTATCTCCGGCGGACCCCCAATGATGAGAAAAAAATTGCTCTCCTCCTCACAAATTTTCCAACGGACAACGCGCGCGTCGGCAACGCGGTCGGTCTGGATACGCCCGCCTCGGTTCTGCGTTTGCTTGAATCTCTACGGGACGCCGGATACCGGGTGGGAGATCTTCCCCCTGACGGCGATGCACTGATGCATGAACTCCTCGATCGCGGCGGGTACGACAGGGAATTCCTCTCGCCCGACC
>CAZSFH010000183.1:0-5969 GCA_964606115.1 uncultured Planctomycetia bacterium
GTCGCGCTACTTTTCAGATCCGGTCTTGCTACCGGTGTCTTAATTTGGGTTTTTTCGGATCACATGATATGATGTAAACGCAGTACCCCCGGTGCCGAGCTGATATATGATCGCTGTAAACTGGAGACGATTAGTAGAGAATTAGTACCATGGCAGAAGCTCGAACCGCAGCGACGCCGGAGAATTACGAGAAAAACTGGAATACACTCTGGGGATTACTCGGACCGCCGAAGCCGAAGGTGGGGACCGAGGATATTGCTATTTTTACCCGTCAGCTTTCCACGATGATTTCCGCCGGGATTCCGTTAATGGAATCCCTGGACGTCCTGGCACAACAGCAACAGGACAAAGGATTTAAACTGGTGCTGAACCAGATCGTCGAGGATGTCCGAGGGGGGGAGGATTTTTCGAGTGCCCTTGAAAAACACCCGAACCTCTTTACCCGTATTTACGTTAACATGGCCCGGGCGGGAGAGGCCAGCGGTAATCTGGATACCGTCCTCACACGGCTGGCCGAATACATGGAGTCGGCCGAACAGCTGAAACGAGAAATTAAATCGGCCATGACGTATCCGGTGATCTCGCTGTTTTTGATTGTTGCGATTGCCGGGGCGCTGATGATTTTCATCGTCCCGAAGTTTAAGACGATTTTTGACTCCATCGGAATGGACCTGCCGGCCATAACGAAGGCGACTCTGGCTGTGAGTCTCTTTTTGAAGGCGAACATCTGGAAGATCCTTGGTGGAGCGGTTGTTGGAGGCATCCTTTTCAAGATGTACATTTCGACGGACATCGGGGAGTATCAGTGGCACTGGGTCCTGTTACATTTGCCAATTTTTGGCCCTCTGTTTCAGAAGGTCTCCATCGCCCGTTTCGCGCAGACATATGCGACGCTAATCCGGAGTGGGGTCCCGATCCTGGGGGCTCTGGAGATTACGGCCGAAACGGCGGGGAACCGCATTATTTCGGATGCCATTCACGATTCCCGTGAGGAAGTCCGTCAGGGGGAGCACCTGGGTCCGCCCCTCGAGGAGACCGGGGTGTTTCCCATCATGGTAACCAAAATGATCAGTATCGGGGAACAGTCCGGGGCCCTCGAACAGCTGCTGGAGAAGATCGCCGAATTTTACAATCAGCAGGTGGAAGCGACGGTGAATCAGCTGACCGACCTGATCGAGCCGATTCTGATCTCGCTTATGGGACTGATCGTTGGAGGAATCGTGCTCGCCATCTTCATGCCCATCCTCAACATCCAGTCGGCCGTACAACAATAACAGGACCCGATCTGAATAGGTGGGGGTCCGCTCGGCGGGACGTTTTTTCGGTTGGAAAGTGCGGAGGTTTGTCGAGATGATGTCGGAGTGTGCGAATTATTGAAGGGGAACCCGTACGTGCAGGCCAAAATACGGCCCTGCCTGTAAGAGGAATGGTTGCCCTTCAGGCATCAATTTCCTTTTTCGTCCGTTCGGACGGAATGAGTGTTCAGCGGACGCTCTGCTGTGTTATTTATCCTCATCGTTCCGCCCGCCAAGGGGTTTATTCGTCAACGTTCCGTGCAGACCGACCGCTGAGGACTCACTGAGCGTAATAAGAGCGCATTTTTGATGAGAAATGACGCAGAGGTCGCCGAAATACGGGACGTCTCATACGAGATGAGGCAGCGCCGGGCCGTCTGCGGTGTCATTCCGCCTCGAAAACCCGTTTTAAATGGGGTTTCCAGCGGCGAAATTCCGGGCAGCCGATCCGGCGGTGCTTTCACTGAGGCCACACCCCTTTTCAGAAGGGGTCTAACAAACACCTTGCCGCATCGGTCCGATGAGTGATCCGAGCCAGAGTTCAATGGAATACGGTCATCCGTCCAGAGCGTTTCTCCTCTGGCTGATCGGTATCCGGATTCTATTCTGTTTGCTGGGAATTCTGTATCTTACATTTGTCTACGCGGACCTGTTCTCGTCCGTGTTATTCCATTATGCCACGCTTCTGGCCGGTTGTGGTGTAAACCTGCTGTACCTGGTCTGGATGCAGTTCGAAGCCCGTCTCAGGTCGCTGGCGCTCACGCAGATCCTGGTGGATCTCGTGCTGGAGACGATCATTCTTTATTTGACAGGAGGAATCTTCTTCAGTGTATTCTCCTTCCTGTTTTTCGCCACTGTACTTTACGCACCCCTTGTCGATCGGCCCCGCACCGGTCTTTTGACGGCGTCCATCTCGACGGTATTGATCAGCACGGTGACCATCGTGTATTTTCTTTCCCATAAAATGGACTTCGTACTTCCGTATGTGTCCAGCATGTATATCGGCCGTTTTACACAGCAGCTGAACACGGTGCTTCCGTACCTGACCTCATTTGGTATTTCATTACACGTCGTCGGTTACCTGGCCGGGAGACTGGTCCGCCGCGTCGGAATGCAGCGGTTTCTGAACCGTGAACTCCTCAAGAACATCCGGGAGGGGGTCGGGGCAATCGATCCGAAGGGAAACCTGTTTCTCCTGAATGAACTTGCGGGTCGGTACCTGAATCTGCCCGAATCGGAAGTGGGTTCCTCCATCAAACTTGATCAGCTTGAACCTGCTGACGTGTGGCGTTCGATCAGGGAATGTGTGAGATCCGGCAAGGGGGGGAAATGGGACATGTCCATATCGCTGGAGGCGGACACGAATATGCATCTGGAGGTGATCGTTACGGACGAGCCCGCCCATGTTCCGGGACACCTTACACGAAAACCGGTGCACTTTCTGTTTCTGAGAGATATAACGGCGCGCGTTGAAGCGGAACGAGAACGAACACGAGCGGAAAAACTGAAGGCCATTTCCAACCTTGGCTCCTCCATTGCTCATGAAATCCGAAATCCGCTGTCGTCAATTCGGGGAGCAATTCAGAAGGTGAAAGAGGATCTGAAGGAGGATATTCCGGAGACGAATCAGAAACTCCTGGATATTGTCCATCGAGAATCAAATCGTGTCAATCGAATCGTTGACGATTTTTTAAACGTCTCCCGGGATCGCCACATTGAGCGAACCGAGATCAACGCAAAAGAACTTATCCGGGAGGTCGTTGAAATGGTGCG
Organism: uncultured Planctomycetia bacterium; assembly: GCA_964606115.1. Lineage (GTDB taxonomy): Bacteria > Planctomycetota > MHYJ01 > CAYXQY01 > CAYXQY01 > CAYXQY01. The sequence continues at coordinate 3,069 of CAZSFH010000183.1, forward strand.
TCACGGTGAAGAAAGTCGGGAGGTTGATATTGAAACGGACTTGCCCGACGATCTGACCATCAACGCCGACCGCGATCAGATCACTCAGGTGTTTTACAATCTTTTACTCAACAGCGTTGAACATTCGGAAAATGGTGCCAGGGTTCGGATTACCGGGGAAAAAGTGGCTCGCCGGAGCCTCGAAAAAAAGGATCAGGGAGCTCACAGAAGCCGCTGGACCAGGGGGACGGAGTTTGAAGTGCTGGATCAGGGACCGGGTATTTCGGAGAAAGAACGTGAGCGGATCTTTGAGCCATTTTATTCCAGTTCGGAAGACGGGACCGGTCTCGGTCTCGCGGTGACCGCCCAGATTGTTCACCGCCACAATGGAAACATCGAAGCCGAAGCCAGATCCGATGCTGAGGGAACTCGGTTCCGAATCTGGTTGCCGGACGAATCAACTTAGGCGAATTCCGACGTTTCGATGGGTTTTCGGAAGTTTCTCAGCGAAACCTGAACGTCACGGAAAACGGCAGTGCTCAGGTTGTGGATTTTTCGCGTTGTCATGTTAAGATGAATTTCCATCGATAAGGTGTCACGGAGTGAGCTCCTTCTATTCAATGGTCTTCCCATGAGTCAAAACATGGACACCCGATTGTTTTCACTTGACGAAGCTCGCCAAACTCTTCCCTTGGTGGAACCGATCGTGGAGGATCTGCTGAAAAGCCATCGGATTCTTAAAAATCACCAGGGCGGGGGTCGATCCGGCAAAAAAAAGCCGGAAGACGAAGGGGGTCCTGCTGAGGATTCAGCAGAAACAACAGTGATTGAACATCACAAGAACGAGTTAACCTCCTGTCTGGAAGAAATTTACACGCTGGGGGCCGAATTCGAGGGGTTTTCTGACACCCGGATTCATTTTCCGTCGAAACTGGAAAATCGCATGGTCTATCTGTGCTGGAAACCGTCGGACCACAACGTGTCCTACTGGCATGAAACCTACGCGGATTGTAAGGATCGAACCTCCGTGGAAGGTCACGATTTTGACAGTTGATTGACCTTTCTCGACGTTTTCGATAAAATATTTTTCCCTCTGATTGAACGGTGTGTACGTCAGGCAGGGGGCGATCCAGAGGAACCCGAACAAGAGGCGGTCACGAGGGGGATCAACTTCAACTTTCCAGGAGCTTTTCAATCCTGTACGGGCACTTGGCGGAATTGGTAGACGCGCTGGTCTTAGGAACCAGTGGGACATCCCGTGGGGGTTCGAGTCCCTCAGTGCCCATCTCGGGTTAAAATAGAGTCTGACAAACGGAAGCGAAATCGAATGAAAAGCAACGTACTGCAGCGAAATCGCTACGAGAAAGCCACGTCATCGGCGGTCGAAGGAAAACGGCTGGCGTTCGCGAGCCTGGGGTGTGCGAAAGCCCTGGTGGATTCGGAAAAAGTCCTCGGCAAACTGCTAGAAGAAGGACTCGTGTTGACCGACGACTACGCGGAAGCGGATGTGATCGTCGTAAACACGTGCGGATTCCTGGAGAGTGCGGAAGAAGAATCCATGGAGGCAATTCGAGAAGCGGTTTCCTACAAAAAGGAAGGACGATGTCGACACGTCATTGCCCTGGGCTGCCTCGCGGAAAGACGGGGTGAACGGATTAAAAAAGAAGTTCCAGGCGTGGACGCGGTCGTGGGCGTCCGGCGCAGGGAAAAGATGAACGAGGCGATTCGCGCACTTCTCTCGGGTCTCAAACGGAAGAATCTGGTGCTCACCGGCGGAGACGAACGGTGCAACCGGGACGTGGGGCGGTACCGGTTGACCCAGGACCATTTTTCATATTTAAAAATCGGCGAAGGATGTGACAATACCTGTACGTTCTGTATTATTCCCGATATCCGCGGGGGACTTCAGAGCAAACCTCTTGAGGATCTTCGGGCCGAAGCGGAGGAACTGGCCGCGAGTGGTGCGCGGGAAATTAACATTATCGGTCAGGATACCAGTGATTACGGACGGGACCTGTATGACAGGCGGCGGCTCGGTGATGCGCTCCGCACCATCGCCGACGTCGACGGCATCAAGTGGGTTCGGCTCCTGTACGCGTATCCGGGACACCTGGAGAATGACGCCATCGATGTCATGGCGGAGCATCCGAACGTTGTTCCGTACCTGGACGTACCGATTCAACACATCTCCCCAAAGATTTTGAAACGAATGTCCCGCGGGACCACACAAAACGATGTCATCGAGCTCGTCGAAAAACTACGCGACCGGATTCCCGACATTGCCATTCGCACAACGCTGATCGTCGGGTTTCCGGGAGAGGGAAAAGAAGAATTTGAAGAACTGAAATCGTTCGTTAAAGAGTATAAGTTTGAACGACTTGGTGTGTTTGAATATTCGGACGAGGAAAGTGCTCCCTCCCGCCAGCTTGATCAAAAAGTGGCCCCGGAAACAATCAAAGAGCGGTGGGAGGAACTAATGCAGATCCAGCGGGAGATCGCTCGCTCCAAGGCAAAAGACCGAGTTGGCGGCACGGAAGACGTTCTTCTTGAGCGGCCGGGGGAGAACAGCGAGGGAATGATCGGACGAACGGCCCGGGACGCTCCCGAGCAGGATCCGATCATTTACGTTCACAACACCAATGGACATGACCCGGGGGACCTGATTAACGTGAACGTCACCGGCTCCGACGGTTACGATCTGATCGGCGAACCGACGTGACCTTTTCAGATCCGGTCTAGCATGACAACGCGAGAAATCCGCATCCTCAGTTCTTCGTAAACGGGTCGGCTGTAAGGATTTTCGAGGAAGCAACCCCTTTGATGAAAGATGATGCAACGTTAAGTTGCATCCTGCTTTCATCGTCCTGCGGCTTCGCCTACGGACGGGTTTAGGACGAGAAGTGACGCCGCAGACGGCCCGTT
>CAZSFH010000184.1:0-5936 GCA_964606115.1 uncultured Planctomycetia bacterium
GAGAACACAATTGCATTCTACTGACGAAGCGGGGGTTTTTCAGCAGTCTCCTAGACAAATTTTATCTTATTGAATAATGTTATACCTTGCCAGTAAGTCTCCTCGCCGAAAAAAGCTGCTCGAACGAGTCTCCGTACCGTTTGAAGTTCTTCCGGTGGACGCGGATGAACGACCTCCTCGTGGGTTACCCCCGGAACAGGTCCCGGTGCTGATCAGTCAGAACAAGGCCAGCAAAGGAGCGGAGAAACAACGTGATGGAACCATTCTCGCCGCCGACACGGCGGTTATATATCAACAGGAACTCATGGGAAAACCGGAATCAAAACAAGACGCCACACAGAAACTGGAGAAGCTTCAGGGAACCACACATCAAATCGTAACGGGCGTTACGCTTATGAAAGGAGGGAAACGAACCTCCATGTCATGCGAATCTCGCGTAGAAGTGAGAGCGCTCGAACGTGCGGAAATTAATGAATACGTTGAAACCGGCAAGCCCCTTGATCGTGCCGGAGGGTATGGAATCCAGGACGAATCCTGTGATCCCGTAGCTTCCGTGGACGGCTGCCCGGCTAATGTCCTCGGGCTTCCCATCTGTCTTCTCCCGGAACTGTTTGACGAGCTGGACCTTGTATTTGACGGATCGATCACGACCGGATGCTCTCCCGCCGGTTCGGGTAACACCGAACTGATACATGAGATCACCTCTTTTTGAACCTTTTCATGACACCTCAATTTTCGCGTTTCCGCTTATGAGTCAACCCTCTTTCGAAACTCCCCACTGCACCGCGGATACACTCTGTTTCCGATTTCAAGACGAACGGCTGGAACTTCTACTGATCGAACGAAAATATGATCCGTTTGAGGGGTACTGGGCTTTGCCGGGAGGGTTTATCGAAATGAATGAAACCGTTCGGGAGGCTGCTTTGCGGGAACTGGAAGAAGAAACGGGCCTGACCCCTCCCCACGCACGCCAGTTCCGAACCTATGGCGGTCCGGATCGAGATCCGCGTGGACCGGTGGTCACGGTCTGTTTTCTGGCGTTTTTCTCGCACGACCAACAGGAAGGGAGTGCCGACTCGGATGCCCGTCGAATGAAGTGGCATCCGGCTCTGAACCCTCCCTCGCTGGCGTTTGACCACCAAACAATCCTCCGGGAAGCGATCCGGCATCTCCGGGACCGATTGCGTCGTACGGCTGATGCCATCAAACTGTTGGATCAACCGTTTTCATTCGACTCCCTTCATACAATTTACGAACACATTTTTGAGAAATCGATCCCTCGAGCACCCTTCGAAGCATGCTGGACGGACCTTCGTCTGATCGAGCCGAATAGACACGAATCCGACGGATCCCGGTCCGAATCCCGTTTATATCGATTCAACCCAGATCAAGCCGATACGATTCTCAGAAATCAACTTCCCCTTTCCCCCTAACACCCTACGAACATCATTCGGTTTCGACTTGACAGAAAGGTGACACCGGCCTATAATACATTTTCAAATTTGAAAGGGAGTATCCGTGAATCCCGGTTCAAGGGTCGTGGCCGGGAACATTGAAGGATAAAACACCGCGCTTAAGTTTTTATCTACAGCATGTCGAAAATATAACAAGAACTCCGTATCCCCCTCCGGCGGGCGGGTTTCTCGGTTTTGCCGAGTGCCCGTCCGCTTTTTTTATTTTCGGTCGAAATTCATCTTCCGTTTCTCCATAATATTCATACGAGCCTGAATTTTTCAGAGAAATTTCAGGATAGCAGGAAGTTCTTTTCTTCGACGACTTTTTAATTCGTTCGAGTCTCGTTTCCTCCCGGCAACACCAGAAGCAACATACAATGTCCGACGAACCATCGAGTTCGAGCACCACACGGCCCCAATCCCAGTATTCCTCGGGAAAGCGGCTACTGTTTCAGATCAAAGATAACGCCGAGATGCTCATTGTGGCGTTTATCATGGCACTGGTCATCCGGTGTTTTTTCGTCGAAGTCTTCAAGATTCCCACCGGTTCGATGGAACCCACACTGATGGGGAACAACGAACGGACGGGGGAAAGCGGGGATCGAATCATGGTGAACAAGTTCTATTATCTGTTCCATTCCGTCGATCGATTCGACGTCATTGTCTTTCGATTCCCCTTGAACGTAATGCGGAATTTTATTAAACGAGCCGTGGGCGTCGGGCCGGAATACCTGCGGATGGAACGAGGTGACATTTACCAGTCCAGAACAAAAGACGGAACGTTTCATATCGCGAGAAAAGATTTTGAGAAGCAGCAGAGCCTCTGGATCCCCCTGCCGGCAACGAAATCAGGATACACTCCGTCCGGAGCCGATATTCTTGATTACTGGCGGTTCGACCAACGAGAAAACGACAGTGAGGATCCGCACGTACTTGTCCTGGACGGTTCCGGGGCCCGATCGGACCGGTTGATCTTCAACCGACCCCTCCGGGATATGGCGGTGACGGCGGACCGACCGCAGGAAAGCGGGCGTAACCAGGTAAAAGATCTAAAAATAAGCTCCACTCTGTCAGATTTTGATAAAAACGAGACGCTGGAATACCGGCTCACCGATGCGTCCTTTGAATTCAAGCTAGTTCTGAACGGTTCGAAACCTTCCCGTCTCACGATAAAACGTGAGGACACTCGGAAAGACGTAGAACTGGACCTCGGCTCCTCTCTGCGATCCGGGTCCACGGCCGTCTCGTTTTTTCTGTATGACGGTCAGGTGGGCGTCTCTCTGAATGGTGAGCTGCTGAAGCAACTCACCTATCGCTCGACCTACGCCCAGCTCCAGAAGACCGCTCAGAACATCTCCGATCCTCCCCGGTTAACCTGCACGAACGGATCCGTTCAACTCCAACGACTCAGCCTCTTTCGAGACCTGTATTATTACTGGGACAAAGGCGTGAACGGAAACTTTAGCAAACAGGAAGAACCGGTGAAAATTCCGAAGGGGAGATTCCTCGTCATAGGAGACAACGTGAATTCAAGCCGAGATAGTCGAAAATGGAAAATGAAGGTGGTCAGCCTTCCAAATGACCAAACGTACTATATTGATAAGCGAAACTGGGACACTGCCCGCAAAACCAACAAAGAATACGTTGTCGATCGAAGTGGACGAAAGCTAAAGCTCTCCCGGCTCCAGGCACGGGGTCGGATCAAGGACGAGGAAATGCGGTTCATTCGAAAAGAGTTGCTTGTTGGAAAAGCGATCTGGGTCTGGTTGCCAGTTGATCGGATCAAGTTTATCCGTTGACATCATGATGGTCCCGTTCATGACCCGGATTCACTGGTTGGAGGAGGCAAGATGCCGAAGCGAGACGTAAAGGACGCTATTCTTCGCGTCGAAAACCTGACCAAATCTTTTGGAAACAAGACGGTTGTCAACGAATTGTCTCTTGCTGTTCAACGGGGCGAGGTGGTCGGATTGCTCGGTCGAAACGGGGCCGGAAAAACCACATCCTTTAAAATGACCATCGGTATGCTCCCCCCCGATCGAGGGGAAGTGTATCTTGACGAGAACAACGTCACCCCCCTCCCCATGTACAAGCGTGCACGACGGGGCCTCGGATACCTGCCCCAGCAATCCTCTCTGCTGGCACGCCTGTCGGTTCGAGAGAATCTGCTTGCGGTCGTGGAACGTCTTTCCCTGTCGAAATCGGAGCGAAATGATCGAATCCAGAACCTGCTTGAAGAGTTCGGGCTCGAGCATCTCGCCGACCAGAAAGCGGGCACCATGTCGGGTGGAGAAACCCGACGCGTGGAAATCTGCCGAGCCCTTGCCACGTCTCCCGAGGTGATCCTGCTCGACGAGCCGTTCTCGGGCGTCGACCCGATTGCCGTCAGTGACCTGCAGGAGCTTGTAACGTCCTTAAAAAATCGGGACATCGGCATCCTGCTGACGGATCATAACGTCCGCGAAACATTGCAGGTCACGGACCGCTCCTATATAATCGACGAAGGTCGAATTCTGGCCCATGGAACGGCGGATGAGATCGTGAACGATGAACTTGTTCAGAAGACGTATCTCGGTCAAGGATTTGAACTCTAATGTCCGACTCAACCCGCGATCAGCAAACTCTGGAGCAAAATCTTCTTCTGGCCATGGCGCTCGGCTGGCTTGTCCCGGGCCTGGGCCACATTTATATGAAAAAATGGCGGCGAGGTATTATCTGCGGTACGTCAATTGTCCTGCTTTTTCTCATAGGCCTGTATTTATGCCAGTGGACCTATACGTCCTGGGACGACTTTCCATTTTATCTGATTGGTAAGTACGGAAGCGGGTTTGTCCTTTATGTCCAGGCGTTACTAACGACGAAAAAAGCCATCGATTTTACAACCCATTTTCATTATTACGAAATAGGGGTCCTTTTTATTTCCGTGTCCGGCCTGCTGAACGCAACGACCATTTTTAACCTGATCGACGTAAAATTTGGTCGGTCACTGATGAAAGAATTGAAGGAGGCGGAAGAACAGGACGACCGGGACGAAACGGAAACGATGGAAGAAAACGAAACCGACTCACATTCATCAAGGTCAGATTCAGTACAACAGGAAGAATCTACGCCATCATGAGTGAACTCCTTCTCTTTTTTCCAATTCTGATCCTTTCCGGCATCCTTCTCAGCGCCCTTCACTTCGACGATCTCGACGATATTCTTTCATACGCGCTGGAAAATATTATTCAACTCCTGATCGGGGCGCTCGTGGTCTGCCTGATCGTGTACATGGTAACACCGGGTTAAGTCAATGAATATCCTGCTGGTCACCAATAACCTGACTCACCGGGACCCGGGATTCTATACACTATCCGTCGCCCGGGGACTCCAGGAAGCCAATCACAGCGTGACGGTCGCGGCCCCCCCCGATCCACTGGTTCGAGAATTGAAGATGTCCGAGATTCCGGTTCATACCTTTCCGTTCCTGAAAGACCCCCGGCTGGAACTCTTCAAAACCCGGGCCTTCTGTTCAAAACTGGACGACCCCTCGTTCGACCTGATCCACGCCCACGACCTGAGTCTTTCTTCTTTCATTGAGGACGTCGGGCGACGCCTTGATCTTCCCTGTTTTTTAACAATTCATGCATTTGAAGAGAATCCGGAGGAACTAACCCACCATTCTTCTCATCCCACCGGCGTGATCACCCCGAACGAAGCTCTGCGGGAGCACGCTGTAAACGATCTCGGGATCTCAAAATCACTCGTCGAAGTCATTCAGCCAGGCGTCAACCTCGACCGGCTCCGATCCGGCTCCGTCCTTCGAAACGGAATGAAACCGGTCGTTGCAATGTCCACCCCACTTGTTCCTGAAAATCAGGTCGAGCTGTTTCCAAAAGTGGCACGTCGAATTCTGAACGATGGACACGAGCCGACGTTCCTTGTATTAAGCGAGGGGGAAGCGGAATCGGATCTCCGGCGTCTGGTGGACGAAATGGGTCTCTCAGATGAATTCGTGTTCCACTCCAATCCGGACGTTTACTTTGAGGTTCTCCCGGATATCGACGTTTTACTAAGCACCGAACCGCGCCTGGAGCTTGGTATTCTCATACTCCAGGCTATGGGGTGCGGGAAACCGGTCATCACCTGCGGCGCCGGGGGAGCCTATCACGTGGTGGTCGATCAGGAGACCGGATATCTTGTTTCTCTGTCCGACAGCCCGGCAGACATGGTGGACAAACTCAGCACCCTGCTGGACAACCCGGAAACGGCGCGAAAAATAGGTGAACAGGCGCGGGAACACGTGGAGGATCACTTCTCCGCGGAACGGATGACTCAGGAAACGATCTCGTTTTTCAATCGGTACCTTTCGGATTAAATAGACCTCATCTGAAAAGGTGGCGCACGCTCAGCGGGCCGTATTTTCGGTCAGAAAGTGCGGATTTTTCCCGAGGTTATGCCAGAGGGTGCGCATAATCGAGGGGGAAATCCGTGCTTTCCGGC
>CAZSFH010000185.1:0-5881 GCA_964606115.1 uncultured Planctomycetia bacterium
CGATTTGCAAGGATTGCGGCTCCCGGATAGTGGCTGGTGGGGGCACCGAAGAAGTCTGTAAAAATCCCTTCGCGGCCCGCGTATTGATCCGCTACAATGCCCAGGATTTCACCGTTCCGGAGAAGACGAAGCATGGTTCGTGGAGATTCATCCTCGTGAATAATGTCCTGTCCCCAGGCGGTTCGCCACGAGCTGAGTTCTTCTTCCAGATGGTCGGAGTGACGACGACGTCGGGCTATGGATGTTATGGGATATCCCATCAAAGATATGGATTGTCCCATCAGTTCCCAGTTTCCCATATGAAGTCCCGCCGCGATCATCCCGTTCGAATGATGGTAGGCCCAATCAAGGTTGTGGCGATTATGGACCTGAATATACTGCGTCCAGTTGGAATGGTTCATTTTGTACCTGAGCCGACAGAAATCAACGACGGCGGTGCTCCAGTAATCATAAATTCTTTTTGTAAATTTTTTGAGGCGTTCCGTCTCCCAGACGCGTCCCGCTGCAATGGTGAGATTTCCAAAGCAGATCTGGCGGGGGCGAGAAAGCAGGTTGTATATTGATTTGCTCAGGAAGGATGTTATCCCGTCCTCCAGCGGACCCGGACTCGCACGGCACACGTGTGAGAAGAGCTGAAAGAACTGAGCCTGAGCACGGTCCATCCAATCACCAAGCCAGGTTTCCACGAACTGCCGATAGAGATCACGGACCGTTCGGGGAGGGCTCAGGTAGGATTTCTCCGTGTGTTTTTCGTCTGGATGATTTGATGCCACGGCGATTCACCGGGTGTTAGCTGAAAAAAGACCCATTCGATATCGATCGAGAAGGGGATCAATTGACGCGAGAGATTCAAAAAAACAGCTTCACGGGAGCGAGGAGAAAGGATCTTCCACCTGGGTTTTATTGAACGCTGGAACCGTTCGGCCACTATTTCGAACCTGATTTATTATACGATAGATTCTCGTGAATGAAAGCCATTCAAGCTTAATTTAGCCCTCCTCTTTCTTTGCCCTTTCCGTCTGAAGTCGATAGAGAGAGGCATACAGTTGATCTCGTTCCATCAGTGATTCGTGTGTTCCGCGTTCAACCACCTGTCCGTTGTTCAACACGTAGATACGATCGCTTTCTTCGATCGACGACAGGCGGTGAGCGACGGTGATGGACGTGCGATTCGCAAACATCGATTCCATCGCCGACAGGACGTGCTGCTCGGTTCGAGAATCGAGCCGGGCCGTGGCTTCATCCAGCAGCAGGATGGAGGGGTTATGGGCCAGTGCTCGGGCAAACGACAGAAGCTGACGGTGCCCCTCGGCAAGAATTTCCCCTTTCTGTTTGATGTTCGTGGCCCGTCCGTTCGGTAATTGTTCGAAAACGGGTTCAGCCTCGACTCGACTCAGGGCCATCTCAAGATCCTCGTCGGTCAGGTCCTCGGACCACAGGCGGAGGTTTTCATTCACGTCCCCCGAAAACAGGTGTACGTCCTGAAGCACGACGCCGAACGTGGAACGTAACTCCTTCAAATCGAGGTCCCGTATGTCTTCTCCATCGACCCGAATACAACCTTTCTGAACGTCGTGCCATCGTAGAAGAAGCTTGATCAGGGTGGATTTACCGGCCCCGGTAGGACCAACGATTGCGATTCGTTCACCGGGTTCAATGGTCAGGCATACGTCTCGAAGGATCCAGTTATCGTCGTCCGAATCCTGGTGGTAACGAAACCAGACGTTTTCAAACTCGATCCGACGCCCTCCCTGACCACGGGACGGTGCAGGCAACGATCGACCCCCGTAGTTTTCTTCAGATTGATCCAGCAGGGAGAAAATACGTTCCGCCGAGGCCATTGCTTTCTGGAGTATGTCGTATTTCTGGGAGAGCTCCTGTATGGGTTTAAACAGTTTTTCAATGTAACTCAGGAACAGGACGAGCGATCCAAACGTGAACGGGCTGTGAATGGCGCGAAACCCGCCCACCCACAGTACGATGGCGGTGGCAAGGATGCGGATAAAATACACAAGCGGGCGGAACACTCCGTAGATTTTGAGCTGTCGCATCCGGGATTCATATTCACGATGATTGACCTTCTCAAACGCCGTCCGGCTTCGGTCCTCAGCGGCAAACATCTGGCTGATTCGCATGCCCGAAAGATGTTCGGCGACGTAGGAGTTTAAATTCGATACATTTCGACGGACGGCACGATATGCTTTCCGGACCCGTTTCCGAAACTCCACCCCGAGTTGATAGGTCACCGGCGCCAGCAGCAGAAGCAGAAGAGTCAGCCAGACGTCAATAAAAAGCATCACCGTCAGAAGTCCAATGACCATCACGATGTCCTTAATAAGAGCCACCAGCACTTCACTGTACATTTCATTGATGGCTTCAACGTCGTTGGTAGCCCGGGTGACGAGACGGCCTACGGGATGCTTCTGTACCTCATCAACGGGCATGAACATCAGGGATTGAAAGATCTCGTGACGAAGATCTTTCATGGCATTTTGTCCTGCGACGTACAGAAGTACTTTCTGACCGTACATGAGGAGCAGCCGTCCCACGAGAAGGATTCCATACAGAAGAGCAAGGTAGATCAGACCGTTCAGTGCCTCTGGGGCGGAGATGGTTGCTTCCTCTTTTACAAAGGGGGTGATGTAATCATCAATCGCCATTTTGAACATGTATGGAAGCCCAAGTTCGGTGCCCGTGGCTCCCACTGCAAGAAGCAAAGAGCCGATGAAGGACAGAAGATGGGGTTTCAGGTACGACAGGAGCCGGGTCAAGATCTTTGTGTCGTACGTGGCTTCAAGGTCCGGTTCGGTCGGTGGTTGCTGGTGCATGTCACTCGCTCGCCTGCTGAGCTTCCTGGAGTTCGAGCATTCGTGCAAAGTATCCGTTGGATTGACGAAGAGAAGAGGGAGTGTCGAATTCACTCACTTCTCCGTCCTCAAGGGTCATCACCAGGTCCATGTTCCTCAGGGCCCGTACTCGATGGGTTACGACGATGGACGTTCGGGTCTGAAAGATATCCCGTAAGTTTGTCAGAATCTCTTCTTCTTTGTGGGCATCAACGGAAGATAGCGCGTCATCCAGCATCAGAACGGTGGGATTCATCAGCAGAGCACGAGCGATGGTGACGCGTTGTTTCTGGCCGCCGGACAGGGATAGACCGCGTTCTCCCACCGAGGTATCGTACTGCTCGGGCATTTCCATGATTTCCCGGTGAATGCCGGCTTTCCGTGCGGCGTCTCGAACGGCGTCGGAAGGCGCGTTCGGTCGACCGTATGCGATGTTTTCCTCAATTGTGCTGGAGAACAAAAAACTGTCCTGTGGTACGAGCGCGAGGTGTTTTCGCAAGCTCTGGAGTTGATAATCCCGCAGGTCCCGGCCGTCCAGGTGGATTTGATCGGGGGGCGGATCGTAGAGACGGTTCAGCAGGTGAAGCAGAGTGCTTTTTCCGGACCCCGTTCGTCCGATGACGCCCAGGGAATCGCCCGCCTGCAGAGTGAACGAGAGGTTTTTCAGAATCGGTTCGGAGCTGTCATAGGAGAATGAGAGGTTGCGAACCTCGACACGGCCGTCACCCTGGTACGGTACGGCGTCGGGGGCGTCCTCGAAGCCGGGGTCATGGTCGAGAAGCTTCTGAATCCGTTCCATGGACGCCGAACCGCGCTGCAGGAGATTGACCCCCATGCCGAGGGCCATCATTGGCCAGCTCATCCTGCCCAGATATAGTGAAAAGGCGACGAGATCACCGAGGGAAAGCGGACCCTCGATCACCTGTCGACCACCAGAATAAAGAATTAGAATCATCGAGCAGCCACTCAAAAACAGAATTCCGGGTCGTAGTAACCCCTGCCAGCGCACCAGCTTCACGTTTTGATCCAGGTAGTCCTGGTTGGTTTCCGAGAAGTGATTCTGCATTTCTTCTTCACGGTTGAAAGATTTGATCACCCGGATACCGCTCACCGCCTCTTCCACACGTTCGCTGAGCGTCGAAAACGTGTCCTGTACGGACTGGAACCGTCGATGAATGAGGTTTCCCATGTAATAGGTAAACACGGCGAGGACGGCGAAGGGGATCAACGCGATGACGGTCAGCCGGATGTTGATGTACATCATGAACGTCACGGATAACACGGTCATGAAGAAAAAATCCGCCAGCGCCAGAACCCCCAACCCCGTCGCCCGCATAACCGCGTTGGTATCATTCGTGAAGTGAGCCATCAGATCCCCCGTGCGACGATCTTCGAAGAAGGAAATTGTGTAACGGAGGAGTCGGTCGTAAAGCTGGCTGCGAACGTCCCGCCGAATTTTGCGTGAAGTGCCAAGTAGAAGGTAGCGCCAGAAGAAACGAAGCACAGTGACGAACAGGCCAATCCCGACGATTGCAAGGCCGAACCAAAGGAGATTCGACGTATCCCCGACCATCAGCTGATCAACGGCGAACCGCAGGATTTGTGGGACAATGAGCTGACCGATATCGACAAACAGGAGTGCAAGAAGACCAAGACCTACCTGTTTACGATAAGACCAGACGTATGCTCGTAGTTGATCCATAATAAAAATGGTTGGTGAGCATGGGGTGATCCGGTTACCGACTCCGTTCGATCCGGAATTAGAACTTGTTTTTTTAAGCTATCTTAACCGGAAGAAACCACAGAATCCACGTCGATGTACAAATCCCGGGTAATATCAATTATAATAAACTTCTTCCTGAGAGGGGGGATGTATAATAGAGACATCAGGAGACGGCTGGAAACCCCTCCCAACGTCAGCGAAACGAGGGCATTTCAGAAGTTCCCCGGAATAAATTTGTTGGGTGCAGAACTGATCGTTCATTTCTCGAGACGAAGCGATGACAAACATGCATTCAGTTCGCCTTTATACCGGACGGTTCGTTTTTCTGCTCTTCGCCGTATTTGCAGGTTTCGTAAACATCGGCTGTGAACGTTCCTTCAATCAGCTGAAAGCGGGAGAAGAAGAGCAGACAGCGAAGTCGGAAAAGCAGAACGTGACGAAGGCCACGTTTGCCGGAGGTTGTTTCTGGTGCATGGAGCCCCCTTTTGAAAAGCTGGACGGGGTAAATGCGGTGATTTCCGGATACATGGGAGGCAAGGTCAAAAATCCGTCCTACCGTCAGGTTTCGTCCGGAGGCACCGGTCACCTTGAGGTGGTTCAGGTTCGGTATCGTTCGGATCAGATTTCGTACAAAAAACTGCTTGAAGTGTTCTGGCGTCAGATTGATCCGACGGATGCCGGGGGACAGTTCGTGGATCGCGGTCATCAATATACCACGCGCATTTTTTACCACTCAAAGCGACAGAAGAAACTGGCTGAGACGTCCCGGAAACGGCTTGCGGAATCCGGTATTTTCGATGAGAAGATTGTAACAAACATCTCGCCCGCAAAGACCTTCTACCGGGCCGAGGCGTACCATCAGGACTTCTACAAGAAGAGCACCAGCCGTTACAAGTCATATCGGAGCGGGTCCGGACGTGACGAATTTCTTCGCTCCGTCTGGAAGGATCACCAGGATTTTCAGCTGTTCGAGAGTCACGAGCCCAAAAAATCGACGACTTCGACCTCAAAAACGAACATGTACACGAAACCCGATCAGGACGAATTGAAGAACAAACTGTCGGATCTTCAATACCGTGTCACTCAAAAAGACGCCACCGAGCCGCCGTACAACAATAAGTACTGGGATAACAAGCGGGAAGGCATCTACGTGGATGTGGTCAGCGGGGAACCACTTTTCAGCTCAAAAGCAAAGTTTAAATCCGGTACGGGCTGGCCTTCCTTTTCAAAACCGCTCGTGGAGGAAAACATCGTGACGCGGCCCGATCACTCGACTGGAACCGTCCGCATGGAGGTTCGTTCCAAACATGCT
>CAZSFH010000186.1:0-3977 GCA_964606115.1 uncultured Planctomycetia bacterium
CGCCGGAAAGGAAGACAATGCCCGGAACGTCTTCCGGTACGGTTTTCTGGAACGGTCCAATGGGAATATTCGAACAGGAGGTGTTTTCAAGAGGAAGTGAACTGATCGCACGAAGCCTTGCGGACCAGCAGGAAGTGACCCGGGTGACCGGTGGGGGGGACACGGCCGCGGTATTATCAAAATACGACCTTGAGGATCAGCTTGATCACGTAAGCACAGGGGGTGGGGCGCTGATTCAATTTCTACAGGACCGAACACTTCCCGGAATCGAAGCACTCCCGTTACAATAACACCCGGCATCGGGATTCCTTCAGCAACAACCACAAAGGAACGACGACCGTTTCGGTAGAAGGTCTCATAAGAAAAGGTGTCGCCCGAATTCGAAAGGGGAGGGAGGTTACTTCAGGGGATCCGAACTAATCCAGGGGAGGTTTCTGAACTCGTCCCGATTTGATGCAGGTTGTGCAGGCGTAGATACGCTTGGTCTCGCCATCTTCATACGAGCGAACATGCTGAAGGTTAGGATAAAAAGATCGTTTGCTTTTACCCGTAACCTGGCGGCCGACACCACCTTCAGCTTTCGCCTTTCCGCGTTTTTCATACTGTCGTCCGCGGTCAGGCCCTTTACCGCAAATATCGCATTTCTTTGCCATTCGTCTATGAGGAAATGGTGACTATCATGTTCCTTCAGTTTATGTAAAATTCGGATCAATTATAAATCGATAAACCCGGGACTTCAAACGATTCTGTCAAACCGGAGTCAAGATGAACCTCATTTGCGTGAATGCATACGAATCGCCGGACATCAGGAAAAAAATCCGTTGTCTTCATCCGTAAACATGGGATCATCGTGTATGACGAGTTTTTCCGTATCCGACGCCTTTGCTTCGTACATACTCTGATCGGCCGCCCGAAGCAGCCGAACTCCTCCAATTTCGCCCGTCCATTCCATGGGAATTTCAAACGTGCTGTGCTCCGGAAGATAACTTAACCCGATACTCAGTTCGATAAATACCTGATCCTCCATCCCGTCGGAGGTCTTCACGGTAATGGGTTTATCCTCGAATGTTTCAAGAATCATTTCAGCTTTCTTTTTTGCATTCTCCAGATCCGTTTCGGGCAGGATCAAACCGAACTCGTCCCCCCCGTATCGACAGACCACATCGGACGATCGACAGTTTTCAACTAAGGTTCGAGCAATGTTCTTGAGTACATTATCACCCTGCAGATGACCGTACGTATCATTGATTTCCTTGAAGTTGTCCACGTCAATCACCAACAGCGATATGGAATGCTCGTACCGTATAGCTCGATTCAGTTCGTCCTCCAACTTCTGATTAAAATATCGGCGGTTATGAATCGTTGTCAGTTCATCTCGAATCGCCTGCTCCTGAACTTTCTTCGTCAGCCGATGACTCTGGAGGATCAGCCCGAGCAGGTTACTCAGCGTGACCATGGTTTCCGTGTAACCGTCCCAGGCGGTATCATTTAGCTCCATTAATTCTCGTTCATGTGAATTCAGTTTGACCTTCATGACTCCGTAACACCGTTTACTCCCTTCGATTGGAAGAAAAAACAAATCCTCTTCCGGGCGGAGAAAGTCCTCCTCCCCCTGGACGGTACGTGCAACCGGGTCATCGGATTCCACGTGGACACGATCGTATTGATTCTCCGACGTGTCAAACGGAAGGAGTTGTTTACGTTCATCGTCAAATAGGTAAAAGGTGGCCTCCGAATAATTTAGCCCCCTTCGTTCCCGCAGCCGCTCCTGAGCCCGGTTCAGAATTTTCTCCTCACGACTCAGGTCCAGCAAATCTGAGGTCAATATTGGTATTTCTTTAATCTTTTCATTAAGGGCGAGCATCTGGTTGTTTGACCGCATCGCTTCATCGAGCTGTTGCCGAAGCTCATCTAATTCTTCCTTTTCGTCCGACAGGTCGCGGGCCAGACCGTGAAGATACACTTTTTCAACGAACTGGACGGGACTTATGGTGACCTCCATGTCCAGAGGTTCTCCGTTGCGACCTTCAGCGGTCAAATTAAAACGGCCCCGTGGCACTCGGTCGGGAGATTTCTGGGCCAGGCGAAGAAGATTGAGGGTTTTGTCGGAAACCAGTTCTTCCACCGAAACGGTCCCTTCCAGGAGTTCCTCCCGAGAGTATCCCGTGATTGTCTCGAAGGCCGGATTCACCTCAACAAACTCACCGGATTCGAGATCAAGAAGGAAATGAGGGTCCAGAGACTCCCGGAACAGGATCCGGAATACATCGGGTTCACTGAGTTCTTCTTCAACATCAGACCCATTGGCTTTGATATTTTCAGGGTCTTTATTTGACATGCTAACTGATTACTCTGTTGTAACGGAGAGAAAAATGGGTCCCGCAGCCGGACAGTTCCATGATCTGGCCCAGGTTGCCAACTTACCGTGAGTTACATTCCTCCACTGACAATTTTATCAAGGGTCGTACAAACAGCACAGGATCTATGATATTCTTAAATATGATAACCGGATTTCATGGTATGAAAATTTTTTCCTGATAACAAGGTTTTTGATCCGATCACAATGGAGATTGTTTACACTGGAACCCCGGATTATGTAATTGCTCCGCTCGACGCCATACTGAATTCGAACCACACCGTCTCTCTGGTCGTCACCCCACCGGATCGTGCGAGTGGACGAGGCCGTTCCAGAGAGGCTCCTCCTCTAAAGAAAGCCGCCCTCGAGCGGGGGCTACACGTTTATCAACCCGAGTCGATCAATGATGACGTCGCTATTGAACGGTTGTCACAGGAAGATGCCGACTTGATGATTGTGGCAAGTTTCGGAAAAATTCTCTCCGAGGAAGCACGAAACGTAACCGCCAACCCGGCCATCAACATTCACCCCAGTCTTCTACCCCGGTATCGTGGTCCCGCCCCGGTGGCAAGGGCGATATTGAACGGTGAAAAGACGACGGGGGTTTCGTTCTTCCAACTCACTGAAAATGTGGACGCGGGGCCGATTATTTCTCAATTCAGAACGGAGATCGACCCCGATGAAACGACGGGAGAGCTCCGGCAGCGTTTGTTCGAACGAGCCGCCGAACAGCTTCCGGCTCTCCTGGACCAATATCAGCAACAGGAAATTGAACTTACTCCTCAAGACGACTCCAAGGCAACACACGCTCCGTTTCTCCGAAAGGAGGAAGCTCGGATTTCCTGGAACAAATCCGCGGAGAGGATTCGAAATCACGTCCGTGCCATGCAGCCCTGGCCGACGTCCTTCTCATGGCTGGATATCGCCGATCGAAACGAACCCCTTCGTCTGAAGATTTTTCAAGGAGATGTTAAAAAAACACAGCACTCCGAAGCCGCTCCCGGTACAATCACGCAGGTCGACTCGAACGGTCTACAAGTACAAACGGGAGAGGAATCGTTTGTCGTAACAGAGCTACAGCCACCAAATAAACAGAGAATGAAAATTGCTGATTTCGTGAACGGTTACCAACCGAACACGGGAGACCGCTTTACAAACGATGCAGAAGCAAACTGAACAGCGATAGGAATCAGTCCGTAAAAGATCCTTCAATAGCAATCTCCGAAATCGGTTTGCGGCTGGACGGCTGCTCTCGTTCCTGAAGATCCTCGGGCAGGTCCTCCGGGTCACCGGGTTTTCCAACCGCCGCCATTGCTTCAATCCGGTACTCCTCCGGGACGTCAAGATCCTCACGGGCCCGTTCGTAATCAAACCCTTCCATGGCGTGGACGACGAGCCCATTTCGTGCACCCTGAAGAGCGAGATTCTCCCAGGCAGCTCCGGTGTCAAATGAGTGTGTTCGCGAGTCAGAGCCATCCCGATCAAAGGTGGTTTTGGAAATCATTAACAGGAGGACCGCCGCGTCATCAGCCCAGGACTGGTTGAACTCCACGAGAAGATCAAAAAACGTTTCCCAGGACTCGGAATCCCGGAACGCATACAGAAACCGCCAGGGCTGGTT
>CAZSFH010000186.1:3987-5855 GCA_964606115.1 uncultured Planctomycetia bacterium
TAGGAAGAAGGCGCCCAGCGTGCCGCTTCGAGCAAAGACATAAATTCATATTCGCTTAACAGTTCCCCCGACATCGCCCGGGGAGACCAGCGATCGAGAAACAGCATATCCACGCCGTACTCCGGGGTTCGATGCCGGCTTCCCCGATCAAAATTGGGCTTATCTTCTTCATCAACGTCGAAATCATCTACGGGTTCCCCGTCTGGTTGTGCTTGTTCAAGAGTCATAGGAATTAAGAAAATGGCAAGTCCATCTGAATCAGAACGACCTAAACAGGACAACACGAAAATGGGCGCTTTTTCAGCACTGCTTCCTCAAGCTTCCGGGTTTTTTGCCGTGACAAAATGCGGAGGATTCGTATTTCGTTCGTAGTAGTGCAACCAGAGAAAACATTAATCAGATCCCGGATCAGTCCAGACGCCGGGAAGAGTCTCTCCACACGAGGGACATTCCCCATCGGAAGATAGCCGGTTCTGAAATACCTGATGTCCATAGCGTTCGATCAGGAGTTCATCACAGGCCTGACAATACGTGTTTTCAAAATCGCCGACCTGACCCGGCAGGTTACCGGCGTAGACAAAATCTAACCCTTCTTCCTTTCCGATCTCCGCGGCTCGAACGAGAGTTTCCGCCGACGTATTCTCCTTCTCATTCATTTTATAATCGCTGTGAAAAGCCGTCACGTGCCACGGAATTTCTTCGGACAGCCCTGAGAGAAATGATGCAATACTTCGAAGTTCCTCCTCCGAATCATTAAAGCCTGGCACAACGAGAGTCACGACTTCCAGCCAGAACTCTTTTTCAGTCAGCATTTCAAGTGTGTTCAACGTGGTTTCGAGTGTACCGCCCAGCTCTTCCTGGTACGTCTCCTCACTGAAGCTTTTCAGGTCCACCTTATATAGATCAACGTAGGGCTCAAGGTAGTCCAGTACCTCTTCCGTTCCGTTTCCGTTCGATACGTAGCCGGTTAACAGTTCCTGTTCATGTGCTTGATCAAAAACCTCGACCGCCCATTCACTGGTAATCAGCGGTTCGTTATAGGTGCTGATGATCGACGTAGCTCCTCTGCTGAGGGCTGTCTCGACCAGGTCGCCCGAAGAAATCTTCTGGATGGGAGCACCGGCATCCGAATCACGAAGTGCCTGAGACGTGATCCAGCTCTCACAGTACGAACACTGGTAGTCACAGCCCATCATTCCAAAGCTAAGAGCACTTGTACCGGGAACGGCATGGTGAAAAGGCTTCTTTTCGATTGGATCCCACTGGAGGCTTCCGACGTACTCGTGAGGAACCTTAAGGGTCCCCTCACTGTTGAATCGAACGTTACAGAGGCCGGGGAGACCTTCTTTGATCAGACAACGGTGACCGCAGGCAAAACATCGAATATCCCCGTTGTCCAGTGTTTCGTACAAATCGCCTTCTCGGCTATTTTCTTTTAACCGCTGTTCAAGTGTCTTTTCAGTCATGCAACGGTGTGGCAGCCAAATCAAAACACCCAACGACAAGAGAATAGTTATGAAAAGATATATTAGCAGAAGAAACCGGCGTTTGCAAATATTTTAGGGATGACTAATTCCAGATCTGTGCTATTGCTTTTGGGGACACACATCTTATCAATCCTTTCAGGTTTCGAGTAAGGTATTGAAGTTTGATCAGGAATATTTCCCGGGCGTGTCATGACTCTGTTCCTTGAGATTAAAAACATGCGAAGATCATTATTCTTGAACCTCGAACGGGTCCGGATTAGACTATATGAACCTCATCTAAAATGGGTTTTTTTCGATCGAACTCTTTGCAGAGCGCTCGGTGAGATCTAGGAGGCTGCTGAAAAACCCCTGTATCGTCAGCGGTTCAATTTCCAAGCAGAT
>CAZSFH010000187.1:0-5809 GCA_964606115.1 uncultured Planctomycetia bacterium
ACGAAGAAAAAGAGCGGATTTTCCTTGAAGGAGACGTGCCCTCCCCGACCAATCCACCCTCGGGATGTTCATTTCACCCACGTTGCCCCGACGAGTTCGATCCCTGTGATCGGTACGAGCCGGAACTGATCGAGGTGGAGGATGAACATTACGTTTCCTGTCACGACGTTCATGAACAGTTCGATCTCGAGGTTCCCGCGCAAGCTCATCAAAAACGGTTTTCCTGATCCATCGACCGCATGAGCCAGGAGACACCACCGGACGACGGACGTTCCGACCCGAAACCTGAACGATCGAAGGAAGCTTCCTCTTCGGACAAAGATCCGTCCGATACCTCCACCGTACACCAACCGGACCCCGTAGAGAAGACCTCACACGAGTCGGAGGAGACGACGGCCAACGAAAAAAGCGAAGAAAAAATGCCCCGCCCGGACTTCATGTCCGTTCGGATCCGTATGTTTAATGTGACCTGTTTCCTTTACGTGGCAATGGGTCTGCTCGGGGTGTTCTGGATGAACTATCAAAACATCCTTCACGCCCGACTTTCCTTTTCCGATCCGTCCTCTTCAGTGCAGAATAGTCTCCTGTACGGAGCCGCCGTTGCTCTTCTGGTGGTGGGAGTGGGGGTCCTCGTTCAGTTGTTCAGTGACTGGGTGGAAGCGTTCGAAAAAGAGTTCGCCCCGCTTCTGAACGTGTTCAGCTACGCACAGGTCCCGGTCATTTCGTTCGTTTCGGCGGTGGGCGAAGAGCTACTGTTCCGGGGGGCCCTCCAGGAATTTTCGGGTCTTTTCATCGCTGCGCTTGTGTTTGGCCTGCTCCATTTTCCCTGGAAACGGATCCTGCTTCCATGGCCGTTTTTCGCCTTCGCAATTGGACTTGTCTTTGGCCTTATCACAAACGTCACAGGATCCCTTCTCGGCCCTATTCTTGGCCATTTTCTTATCAACTTTGTGAACATCTCCCTCATCAAACGTCGGCATCCGATGGGACGAGAAGAAGTTCTCGATCAACTGCTTCCCGAAGAAATGTCGGAACGTTCATGAAACAGGAACGGAACGTACCCGCGATCATTCCCACACTGGAAATTGAACCGGGTCTTCGATAACCTGAAATAGCTTCGATTTCCGATTTTCCAGCGTTCGCTTGATCGGTCTTTTACCAAACGTTTTTAACGTTTTTAAGGACAACTCGCTGACAGAAAACTGAGTTCGCGGTTTTTCGCGTTGTTAGGTCATTAGAGCCATGGATATTATCGATGGATACAACGTGCTGTTTGAGGTCATCGGGCATGAACATCCGAACCTCAAGCAAAAGAAACTCCGGAACGAACGGAAAAAGTTTGTTTCCCGGGTCCAGGAATACTCGGACCGGATGAACCGCCCGACGTACGTGGCGTTCGACGGGCCGAAAGATCCAACTCCCTGGCTGGAAAAAAGGAAAAAAAGCGAGTATCTTACGATTCTTTTCGGGAATAACGAAGAAGAAGCCGACGACGTCATCGTCGAGCTGGTCGAACGTGAATCCAACCGGAGCGGCATCCTGGTGGTGACCGAAGATCGGGAACTCTCCAGCAGCGTAAAGGACCTCGGAGCAAACGTGGAAGACGTGACCACGTACCTTCAGCGCCTCGACCAATCCTTGTCCGGAGAAGGGGCCAAGAAACACCCCGGAGAACCACCGGAAAAATACGGACAGAAACCGGTCGAGGACGTCAATGACTGGTTAAAATTTTTTGGGCTCTCCGGTGACGAAAACCTGGAAGAACTAACGGACATGAACGATTAAGTTGGTGATCCCGGTTTCATTGCTTTTTAAGAACCCTTTTTCACCCGGCTGTAACCCCGATGCACTCCAGACTGACCAGCACCGCTCTCAGCGGAATTGACGCGCGACCGGTGGAAGTCGAGGTCGACCTCTCCCCCATCACCCAGCAACAGACGGTCTCGATCGTGGGTCTGCCCGATACGGCCGTTCGGGAAAGTAAAAAGCGCGTTCGGTCCGCGATCGAAAACAGCCAGTTCATGTTTCCACATAACTCCGACGTCACCGTCAACCTCGCTCCCGCTGACGTTCCGAAAGAAGGGAGCCTTTATGATCTTCCCGTCGCCGTCGGAATTCTGTGTGCCAATGAAGTGATTGATCCGCGTCTTCTCGAAGAGTACGCGATCGTCGGTGAGCTGGCGCTGGACGGCCGCGTTCGGCCCGTGGACGGCATGCTTTCCCAGGCAATGGCCGTGCGAGAAGAGAAACTCCGGGGGATCATCGTACCCGAGGAAAACGCACGGGAAGCGGCGGTGGTCGACGGTATTGAGGTGGTGCCGGTTCAGGATCTCGCGGAGGCCGTTGGATTCCTGAACGGTGAATTCACCATTGAACCGGTCACCGTCGACATGAAAAAAATCTTTCAGGAGTCCGTGGAAGAGGAAGAAGCGGATTTCAGTGACGTTCGAGGGCAGGAACACGTCAAACGCGCACTCACGATCGCCGCCGCGGGCGGGCACAACGTTCTGATGATCGGTCCCCCGGGCTCGGGTAAGACAATGCTCTCACGTCGGCTGACCACCATTCTCCCCGGACTCACGCTTGAAGAAGCACTTGAGACGACCCGGGTCCACAGCATTACCGGAAACCTGTCCAAAGACCAGCCTCTTCTCACAACACGCCCGTTTCAGGCGCCCCATCACAGTATTAGTTCAGCCGGGCTCGCCGGCGGCGGAACCACCCCCGCCCCGGGAGCTATCAGTATGGCTCACAACGGGGTCCTTTTCCTGGACGAACTACCGGAATTCAGCCGGAGCACCCTGGAAGTCCTGCGTCAACCGCTCGAGGAAGGAGAGGTGACCATCGGACGAGCGGCGGGCACGGCCACGTTTCCGGCAAACGTTATGCTGGTTGCCGCCATGAACCCCTGTCCCTGTGGTTTTCAGACCGAACCTCGCAAAGAATGTGAATGCACACCGCATGAAATTAAACGATACCGTTCCCGAATCTCCGGTCCCCTTCTGGACCGAATCGACATACACGTTGAAGTACCAGCCGTGGAATACGAAGACCTGTCAAGTGACGAAACGGGAACCTCTTCTCGGGAACTTCGGCAGGAAGTGGAAACGGTTCGCAACCTTCAGGCCAGGCGATTTGAAGATGATCAGATCCGTACGAACGCCAAGATGAACAACAAACGGGTCAAGTCCTACTGTCACGTAGGCGATGATGGGGAGCGTATTCTGAAAGAAGCCATCGATCAGCTCGGACTGTCCGCACGCGCGTACATGAAAGTCCTAAAACTTTCCCGTACCATCTCCGACATGGACCGAAAGGAAACCATCCAGCCTCATCATATTACCGAAGCGGTGCAATACCGGAGCCTGGATCGTCAGGTCATGGGCTAACCTCCTTCACCTGACAGCGCGAGCAATCCGCGCTCTCGTTCTTCGTTTGCCCTCATCTGAAAAGGTGGCGGAATGAAGGCCGTTCAGGCCAGATTATTGAGAGGTGGGTTCTGAGTTCGAAGGCTGGCGGGAAGATCCGTTTCTCCCGTGAGATACCGGTCGATGTTGCGGGCCGCATCCCGGCCTTCCCCGATGGCCCAGACCACGAGAGATTGTCCCCGGTGTGCATCCCCCGCGGCAAACACGCCTTCCCGATCGGTCATCATACGGTCGTCGGTATGAAACGTGCCGTCGTCGTCAAGCGTTATTTCAGAATCCTCGAACGGATCCGACTCCGGACCCGTGAACCCGATTGCGATCAACACAAGGTCCGCCGGAATCTCCACGTTCGGATCAACCACTTCTTCCTTATCCTTCCGACGTCCTTCTTCGTCATAGGTCCATACCACGCGTTCAGCCCCAATGTGGTCTACGTGACCATCCCCGTCGTTGTCGAAGAAGGATTTTGTGTGTATGGAGTAGATCTCGTCACCTCCCTCTTTTTGCGCGTACGTTTTTCGATAAACCTGGGGCTGCTCCGGCCAGGGCCGCTCCTCGAACGACAGTTCCTCTTCCTCGGGCGGTTTCTGATTGATGCTGATCTGAACCACCTGCTTCGCTCCCTGCCGATGGGCGGTGGCCACGCAGTCCGCTCCCGTGTCGCCTCCGCCCAGGACCACGACGTTTTTATCTCTTGCAAGGATCCGATCTCGCCTCAGTTCCTTCCCGGCCTGACGACGATTTTCCTGAATCAGGTACGGCATGGCAAACTCGATGCCCTCCAGTTCGCGACCCGGGATGTCCAGGTCCCTGTGCTGTTGAGCTCCGATGGCAAGGAGGATGGCGTCATGCTGTTCATCCAGCTCATCAATCGTTTTATCGTTCCCCACTTCAACGCCGGTTTCAAAGGTAATCCCTTCTTCCCTCAACTGATTGACGCGACGTTCAACACCTCGTTTGGCGTATTTAAAATCTGGAATCCCGTAGACCATCAACCCCCCGATTCGATCGTCCCGTTCATATACGGTCACCCGATGTCCCGCACGGTTTAACTGCTGTGCCGCAGCAAGACCGGCGGGACCGCTTCCCACGACCACCACCCTTTTGTCCGTTCGCTCGGTAGGCGGCTGGGGCTGGATCCATCCTTCTTCCCAGCCTTTATCCACGATCGCCCGTTCGATGCTCTTGATGGTGACCGGATCGTCGTTGTACGCCAGAACGCAGGCGTCCTCGCAGGGGGCCGGACAGGTGTAACCCGTAAATTCCGGGAAATTGTTCGTCGCGTGAAGACGCTTGAGGGCCCGCCGCCAGTCATCCCGATGCACCAGATCATTCCAGTCGGGGATCACGTTTCCGATCGGACATCCGCTCATACAGGTGGCAACGCCACAATCCATACAGCGTTCCCCCTGTTGTTTCAGTTTCTCTTCATCCCAATCGGGTTTCCAGATTTCGTCGTAGTCCTTCTTTCGTTCGTCCGGATGACGTTTCCCGATCGATTCTCGACCGTGTTTTAAAAATCCGTCGGGGTGGAACTCACTCATCTTCCTGCTGATACGTTTCGAACGAAAACTGACTATCCGACAAGTGCACTCGATTCTTCCGCACCGGGCGGCGGCTCGATGAGAACCTGCTCGTCCTGATCCGCGTGTTTGCGGACGGCCTGGGCGTAAGCCTGAGGAAGAATTTTGACGAACGAGTCTTTGATCTCCTGCCACTCATTCAGCACCCGTCTCGCTTTCCGGCTTCCCGTATAGACGTAATGGTTCTCAACCATCGTTTTCACCAGATGAAGATCACGTTCCTTTTCGAACGGCTTGATATCCACCATCCCGGTGTTCACGTGCTCCTTGAACGTACCGTCCTCGTCCAGTACATAAGCTTCGCCTCCACTCATACCGGCGGCGAAATTCTTGCCCGTGGAACCGAGAATCACGGCGACACCGCTTGTCATGTACTCACAGCCATGGTCCCCGACCCCTTCGACAACCGTCTTGACCCCGGAATTCCGGACGGCAAATCGTTCACCGGCCACACCGTTGAAATAAGCTTCTCCTCCAGTAGCACCATACAGGGCAACATTTCCGATCAGAATATTCTCATCCGCTTGAAAGGAAGCGTCCTCCGGGGTCTGAACGATAATTTTACCGCCGGAAAGTCCTTTTCCGATGTAGTCATTCGCTTCACCCTCAAGCGAAAACGTGATACCACTGGCAAGGAACGCCCCGAAACTCGGGCCGGCCGATCCCTTGAACCGCATGTAAATGGAGTTGTCAGGCAACCCGTCCTCCCCGTGGAGTTTTGACACACGGTGACTGAGCATGGTACCGACGGTACGGTTCCGATTGGTAATGCGAAATTCCTTCTTCACATCTTCCCCT
>CAZSFH010000188.1:0-5804 GCA_964606115.1 uncultured Planctomycetia bacterium
ATCATCGGATTTCCAATGTGGTTCCTCCTCGCATTGTTCGGGGGTCTTTCCCAATATTTCGAACAATCAGGCGAAAACAAGAGAACGATGGAGAAGGGAAAACTGAACCGTGGTGTTGAATGAGAGCGTTCTGAGTGCTAATTGATCGTCACAGCAAATTTTATCTCCGGAGCATGATCGCTGAGCCGAACCGTTTTTCCACAGTGTGCTGTTTAGCATGACAACGCGATAAATACACCACTTCATGATAATTTTGCAATTGTCGAACGTTGTCGGAGTTCAACCGTTTTTTTGGGTTTACCGGGGGGGCGCTCATCCCGATTCAGCCGATTTTACCGGTTTCCACGGGCTTTTTCTGCTTTCAAGACACGGTCGACCGCGAGTGCGTACGCTGCTTTTCGCCAGGATATTTCCTCTTTTTTCCGCGCCTGGCGCACGTCACGGTAGGCGTTTAACATGTAGGTTTTCAGTTTCTCGTGCACACGGTCCCGGGCCCAGTATTCGTTGTCCAGGTTCTGCAACCACTCGAAATAGGAAACGGTGACACCGCCCGCGTTGCACAGGATATCCGGCAGAACGAGAGTTTCCGACAGCACGTCATCAGCCTTCGGTGTGACGGGGCCGTTGGCCATTTCAAGAATGAAGTTTGCCCGAATTTCATTTGCATTTGTTTCGTTGATGACTCCGCCAATGGCTGCCGGAATGAGAACGTCCACGTCAAGACGGAGCAGCTCCTCGTTTGTGAGGGTCTCCGCCTCCGGGAATGCCGAGACGGCCGCGTTCCGGCTGTGTTCGAAGACCGTCGGAATTTTCAGTCCCGATGAATTGTAAATGGCTCCGTCCGCGTCGCTTGTGGCGACGACCGATAGGCCGCGGTCATGGAGAAAGGAGGCAAGGTGAGATCCCACGTTTCCGAAACCCTGTATTGCTACGGTGGTGTCCCGGGGATCGAGGTCTTGGTCCTCCAGGTAGGCGTCCAGGATGTATGCTCCTCCCAGGGACGTTGCCCGGGTTCGGCCTTTGCTTCCTCCCAGTTCGAGGGGTTTCCCGGTGATCACCCCCGGGGCGCTACAGCCCGTGATCCTTTCGTATTCGTCGACCATCCAACCCATTATGCGAGCGTTGGTGTTCATATCGGGAGCGGGGATGTCCTGGTGGGGACCGATCAGGGAGGCGAACTGTTGTATGTATTCCCGGCTCAGTCGTTCCAGCTCCGGGTCGGAAAAGTCCGACGTATCCACGGCCACTCCCCCTTTTGCTCCCCCGTAGGGAAGGTCCAGAAGTGCATTTTTCAGCGCCATGATAAAGGCCAGCTCCTCGACCTCATCTTCGTGAACGTCGGGATGGAAGCGGATACCTCCTTTGCCCGGTCCCCGTGCCCGGTTGTACTGAACGCGATAGGCAGGGAACTCCTGAATTTCTCCGTCGTCCATGCGAATATTCAGGTTGACCTTCACGATCCGGTCGGGTGTGCTCAGCTGTTCCAGGTTCTGTTCTGAGAGCAGTTGAACCGCGGACACTTTTTCGAGCTGAACCGAACAAACTTCGCAGAGAACGTCCGTGTTTTTGGTTGCGAGATCCGATGTCATGGGATTTTTGAACGATAAAAGAAGAAAAAAAAGAGAGGGGGTTCGGCCCCCGTGAATTGACGCATTTCATCCGACGGGCCCCATTTAGATCTCATCTGAAAAGGTTGCGTATTTTTCGCGTTGTCATGTTTGGGGGTGGATTACTTTTTCATGATGGGTCCGATATATTTTTTGGCCACCGCGATCTGATCAAACCAGACGTTGCTGACGTGGCCGTCCGGGGCTTTTGTGATATAGACGTACGGCCAGAGGTGGCTAATTTTTAGGGCCTCGTCGGTTCGCCAGCGAAAACCGTCGAAGGGTTGGTTTCCGGGGGTTTTCTTGCGTCCATTATCCCATTTGAATCCGTTTCCTTCTCGTCCCGGATGAAAGCTGTCCCAGATCCAGGTGCCGTTGGGAAATCCTTTTCCAAGGTTACTGACCAGCTTTCCGTCCACCCAGAGAGCCAGTTGGCCATTCCGGGCACCGACGTCGTTGAGATCGACCATGATTTCGATACATTGCCATGAACCCCGCGTGACTTTCGGACGCTGATCGGGCGCCATGAACGAGTTTCCCCAGGTTTTTCCACGGGGAGGACTTCCGCGCATTTCACACCAGTAATTGTACCAGGTCCAGTGCCATGTTTTGCTGGGTTTCCCCTGGGGCTCGACCTGAACGGTAAACCGGTCGTCTCCGTTCGGACGTTCCCCGGCTCCTCCCTGTGGATAGGGCGTGGGGGGATGATATCCGCCGAGATGGGTGCCGAAATGATGGATGCTGTGACTGTCTTTTGCAAACCTCACGTACATCCGACAGAACAACCGATCATATCCATATCCTCCGTTGGCATTTTTCAGCCGTCGGTAAAGGTCGATGGTGTTTTTCTGGCCTCCTATATGTTTCATTTGAAGGGATTGATTCCCGGCACTGTTCGGGGCCTGGCGGTCGGAGAGGATGAGCTGATTCGATTTCTCCCCTCGAGCGTTCTCCCAGCGTTTTAGCAGGGCGTTCAAGTTCTGTTCCTCAAACGACTCGACGAAGACGCCGTTCTTGTCATTTCGAAGACCCCGGTCGCCGGGGTATTTTGAGGCAATTCCATTGTTGCCGCGCGGAAGCTTCTTGTGCTGTGCGATACCCGGGACGGACCAGCTCACCGTGGTGAAAAGGCAGAAAAAGACGATCAGGAGTGGATTGGATAAGTTTTTCCCGGACATGGATTTGTTGCCTGTATAATGATTAGATCGTTTATTTTGATGGAATCGTCAGGGGGGAAACAAGAGTTCGACCGATCCGGCTGCGTTTGAGCAAACCGGGACCCGGATGAAATGGCCTCCGATTCGGCTTTTAAAATCCCCATTCTTTGTTTTAAAACGGAGGAATCCACTTCCGTCCGAGAAGTACGAGAGGAGCTGATTTCCCTCCTCAATTTCGGCTGGGGATTCGTTCTGTTCCGTTTTCTTTTCTATCTTTTCTTTTTGTTTCTCCTCTTTCTGTTCTTCCGAATCCTCGTTCTCCGGAGACGTTTTCCGTCGTTCCAACTCGGACTTCAGCTTTTCCAGCTTCTTTTCCAGGGATTCTACTCGATCTTCGAGATCTTCCTGTGCTGTTCCCGGTGAAAGGAGCAGACCAACAAAAAGAGGGACGAGAGCAAGAAGTGAGAAACAACTCTATTTCATTCGGGTGGAGAAATTCTATTGAAAAAAGAACGGGTGGGATATGGGAACTGAACGTTATTTGACCTCGGTGAAGGTCAGCTTCCGGTTCCAGTTTTCGTACGGTTTCCCATCGGCTTCGACGAAGCCTTTGATGAAGTAACTGATCCTTCCACTGCTGGCCTCCGGAACGAGCTGAATGTTTCGGCCGCGGGAGAATGCCACGCGCCGGGCATCCAGTTGTCCGAAGTAGAACTCCTGTAGATCCGGCCAGAGGTCACCGTACGCCGCGTCGAGTGTCAACCAGCCTTCTCCGTCAAGGTGAGCTTCCGCCCAGCAGTGGTAGGAAACCCCTTTATCCTTTCCTGCGAACGTCTCCGGAAGGTACGATCCGATAATGAAGCGGCTGGGTATTTCTATGGATCGTCCCATGGACAGGTACAGGGCGTGAAAGTCCGTACACCCTCCCTGCTTCTGGAAAAGACAGTACTTCGCGTCGATGTCGCCGGGTCCTGAGGACGTGAACTTCGCCGGATTAGCTTTGTAATACGTGGAATTGTCCACAACAAAGTCGTAGATTTTTTTCAAAGAGGTGCGGCTGTCGTCAGTGGCACCGTGTTTCCGGGAGAGTTTCCGCATCTCTTCGTCCACCGGAATCTCCGAGGTTTCTCGGAGAAAATGTTTTCGCTGCTTGTCCGTCATTTTTTCCCGGTACGGTTTGTCGATTGATTTTCGCGTGACGCGGCTCTTCACGACAATCTCATATGTTTTTTGCTTCGGATCGTCTATTTCCACGTAGAGAAACCGGTTGCTTAGTTTTGGATCTTCGGTGATCCGATGAGAGAGCGCACCGGCATCGATCTTTAGTTTCTCCACGGTCTGGAGTTTGTTCTCAAGGGGCACCTCGAGCCAGGCCCGGATCTCGTTGACGTCCTGCTCGATCGGCCCGATCGTATAGCTATCGGTCAAATCGAAAGTTCGTTTCTTTTCAATACGCGAAGGCCCTTGCTCGAACCCTTCGGCCCGCGTGGTTTTTGAACTTGACGTATGCTTCGAGTCGGAAGAGGAAGAAGAAACAGATGATTCGGAGGATGTGGATGAGGACGAACTGGATTGATCCGACGGCTTGCATTGCACAAGCAAAAATGAAGAAAGGAGAGAAAAAGCAAACAGAACCAACAGAACTCGAATCGGCGGGCTCGCGTTCAGGTATTTCGTGTCTTTTCCAAACATCGGAAACCTCAAGAAAAAAAGGAAAGAGAACATCTCGAATAATTCACTTATATCAGATCATTAAAATAAAAACAACAGGGGTTTGCGTTGAATTAAACTCGAAATTTCCCTGTTGATCGTGGCTAATTTTTGCATAAACGCATAACCGATTTGGGTGGGATGGGGAACAAAACTTTTCATATTCTGCTTCGGTCCCTGAAATTTTCTCACTGTCCCTTCGTACCACCACATAAAATTTATCCCGTATAAGCCAGCACCGCCCCGGCCGCCAATGTGAACACGCCGAACAAACTTACGGCCACGTGGATTCAGTACAGCCGGTGCGGGTTGTTGTGAGAGGACTGCTACTCTCATGCAACGTATTCTGTTAGATCGGGCAACCGGAATCTTCAGGATGAAGCAAAAACAGATACGAAATGATAAAGACCGGGACCGGGTTGCAGAACGGACCCGGAAAAAAGGGAAAACCGAGAGCGGCACGACCCGTACCTCCCCCGACACCGAAGAACGGGACCAAACCAAATCCGACCCCGAACTCAATCGATCCGTACGAACGTGGTGGAGGCGTGGAAACCGGCTCATGAGCCGGGAACCGGAACCAGTGGGGTCGACCAGCCGAAACAGACCCCCAATTGAAACCGGGGCTGGAAAAAGAAACACACACCGATGACCGTGAGTGGAAGGTGGTCCGAAATCGCCTGCGCCGCAAGAAGCGGGAGATCAAGGATCTGCCTAACGTCCTGGGAGGCTGCTGAAAATCCCCCCAACGTCAGCGCAACGAGTTACGTCGAAGAGCGCGGAGTCCGCCGCAGGCGACCGCGATAGAGCATACATCCCGAACATGAACCCGTTCGGTGTAGAACCCTGAAGGGATTCTGCTCGTCGCGGCGCTGATCGGTGGATGGCTGTCCCTGGTTTACCGGCGGATCCTGATCATCATCTTCACGGCGACCAACGGAGCCCTCTCGATCGTCTTCGGAATATGGATGTTCGTCTATGTGGATTCGCTCGCTCCCCTGATGCAGGGGGGACGGATCGGACATGTTCAGGATCAGGCAATCGACATGACCATCATCGGATTTCCAATGTGGTTCCTCCTCGCATTGTTCGGGGGTCTTTCCCAATGTTTCGAACAATCAGGCGAAAACAAGAGAACGATGGAGAAGGAAAAACTGAACCGTGGAGTTGAATAAGAGCGTTCTGAGTGTTAATGTTCGTAACGGAAAATTTCTCGACGTCATGTTGAGATGTTGTAGGGATCATGGTCCTGTTCACGTCCGACTAACAAGACCCCATCTGAAAAGGTGGCGTACGCTCAGCGGGCCGTATTTTCGGTCAGAAAGTGCGG
>CAZSFH010000189.1:0-5784 GCA_964606115.1 uncultured Planctomycetia bacterium
AGCTGAAATCATCCGTCCCGGTCATGGTTCGATCAGAGGAATGGTTCATGAATCTCTCGGATCAACGTTATTCAGCCCGGGTTAAACTTGACAACGCGAGAAATTCGCAACCTCCCTTCTTCGTTAGCGGACCGGATGGAATGCCTGTCGGATCATATGGTGTTCCGTGCTCTCTGCGGAGGGGTCTTCGAGCGGAAGCCGAATTACTTCTCCGAACCAAACTTCCAGTTTTTCTCGAATCCCTCCACGGCGTTTTGCTTTCGGAACAATCGATCTTTCGTCATCAGCTGAATGCCGATCGACCCGGATTTTCCCGTCGAGCCGAGCTTCAGTACGTTCTCGTACAGTCCGAGATGTCCAAACGAGCTGGACGGTTCTCCATCGAAGATAATTCCCTGTGGCGTGTCGGAAATCTTATTCCCCTCGAACGTCATCAGGTCAAACGCCCGGACGCCTTCACGTCCGTTGATCCCCCATTGCACCGCTCTTTTCTTGATGTTCTTGAACGTGTTGTCCCGAAAGATGACCCCGAGCGTAGAAGGTCCCGGTAGATCCGGCTTCTGATTTTTCCCCACCGACGAGCCCCCGCCGATTCCCCAGCGAACCGTATCAAACGTGTTGTTCTGAATCAGGTGAAAAAACGTCGGCGTCGGGGCCCGTTTGTTTCCGTCAAACGAGGAAAGCGACAGGCCGGTCCGAGTCTCATGGAAGGTGTTGTTATCGATTATGACCTCGACGGAACTTCCCCATGGCTGTATGCCGGAGGAGGCAATATGACTTTCCGAGTTCACCGCCCGGGGTCTTGCGTCGAATCGATTGTTGTACGCCACGAACCGGTTCACCGACCAGGGAAACGAGAGGGTACTGTTTTCGTTCGGCTGGACGGTCCACCCCGGATGGGCATCCCATTTGTTCTTGTCCGACGCGGCACCTCCGTTGCCGAGCAACCGCACCTGTCCGAGGCCTTTCCCGGCCGTGACCAGCACCGAATGCATAAAGTCCACGCTCTTGTCATGGTGGAGAGCATCTTTCAGAATGAACTTGTCTCCGTCCACCTTCTTCGGCCTCTGCTGATCGATAACCCCGATCCCTTCCCACATCACCTGTTCTCCCTGGTTCTGATCGTGGTAATCCTCCGATGGCATCAGGTTTTTCGTCTCGTTGTTGCCGAGGTAAAAATTATCAAATCGGTTCCCGAGCGTGGTGGAGGTGAACCATCGACCGACGGCCGGATCTTCCGGCGTTCGATTCAAGCCTCTGCTGTTGCTGATGGAAATGTTCCATCCGCCGTACACGTACATCATCACACCGGCGTGCGTCGTTCCGTAGAAATCGGTGTTTTCAATAAGTGCGTCTTTTGGCGCTCCCATGTTCAGCTCCGCGCCCTTGAGAACACAGTCCCTGATGATAAATTCCTGTTCATTTTCAATCGTCATCGGACGCTGTTTCTGAGCATCAATGTTCACCCGGAGGAGTTTGAGTCCTTTGTTACCTTCGTAATCCTCCGATCCGACGAGCACCGCGTGATCCTGTATGCCTTCGTCCGAGCTCTTGTTGACGTTCAGTTCCCAGTCAATGGATAAATCCCGAAACGTGACGTTGTTTCCTTCCTTGGTAATCAGTTTATCCTGAGGATTCTTTTTGGTACCCGCAAGCAGGGTGCTGTCCCGGCCGGCCCCCATGATGCGGACACCGGTGTCGTTTTTCCCCCGGATCGGCCCCCATTGCTTTTTGAGTACGTACGTCCCCTCGGGGAAGTAGATGGTCGCGTTTCTGGTGCTGTTTGCTTTTTCAAGAGCTTTGTCGAGGGCGTCGCTGTCGGATTTCTCATCGTTCGGGTTGGCTCCCATGTCCACAACGTTAATCCGGGGACCATCCCATTTCCGCTTCTTTTTCACGGTGAGATAGTTGTTGGCAGTGTGTCCCCCCGCGGCCGTGTGAAGGGGATACCAGCCGTAATTCCCGGCGTGTCCGTTGTGCACCCACACCTCATATGCCTGACCGGTCTCCAGATCGTCCGGAAGACGGAATTTCACCCGGTACGGATTGGCCATCGTGACATCCGTCCAGGTCCCAATCACTTCTTTTCCTTTTGGTTTGAGGTAGACCCAGGACTTTTTCTCGCCCAGATTATGGGACAGGTTTCGACCGTACACGGAAACGACCTGTCCCGGATGGGGGTGTCTCGGAAGGGAAAACCAGAGTTTGGCGCGATTTACGATGGCGGGTTGACCGCGTCCCTCACCGGTGGTGGGGTACAGGAAATACACGGTGTCCTCCGGTGTGTCCTCCGGCAGGGTCAGCATCGCCCGAAATTCCTCAACACTGGTCGGCGTGATTTCCCGGGACATCGATCCGTTCTCCCCGGAAGCATACAGCGTAAACGTGGTATCGGACGTGAATCCATAACCCCCAATCGCCAGCGTATCCCCGGGACCGCCGGTCAAGGTCCATTTGCTGACGCCCAGCCCTTCGTCCACCGTAACGGCGGGTGGGTCAAACGAATCAAACGCGTCCGGAAGCTCCGGAACGGGTTCGGGTCGGTGGATGCGTTTGCTTACAGCAAGCTCCCCCGATTCCCCTGCGCTCGCCTCGGGAGCGGAGACCTCCGCACCGGACGAGGATTTTTCACCCGAAGATGAACGGTCGTTCGAAACATCAGAGCCCGTATCGTCGTCATCGTTTTTAGCTGCCGCAACCTTGCCGGACTCCTCCGACGATCCGTCATCCGACGTGTCCCGATCCGGGCCGGCGCCGGCTTGTTCCGTTCCTGCTGAGGAGGATTCGGAACGGTTGCCGGTGGAACTGCCACCTGCGTTTTCAGACGAGGAAGTGGACCCCTCTTCCGAATCGGTCTCCGTCGATGAATCCGAGGCCCCCGTCTCCTCGCTCGTCTCTTTATTCGAGTTTCCTTCCGCTGCCGAATCCTTATCCGAATCGGTGTTCGTGTCTGAATTGTCCTGTTCTTGTTCTTCATCCGAGGAGGCCTCCGAATCCGTCTCTCCGCTCGCTCCTTTTTCCTGCTGTTCCTCTTTGCCTTTAGGTTCCGAATCCTTTGCTCCATCCGCTTCGTTCTCCTCCGTCGACGGTGTTTCGCCGGACCCGCCACCGCTCATATTCCAGTAATAGTATCCTCCGGCGGCCGCACCCGCGAGGAGCACGGCAATGCCGAGTAAAATAAAAACGGAGGTCGTCGACGAGGACGACGATTGACGGCGATCTCGAATCGACCCGGGACGACGTTCGTCCTGGTCGTCGTCACCCGACGAAGCGAGAGGTCCGGTTCGCCGCCGGGTCGGCCCCGACGGTCCCTGGTTCTTTCCGTCCCCCGGAGAAGGAGTTCGCTCCCGGGTTGACGGTCCACCCGGGGCGGCTTCGGAAGTGGAATCCTGTACTCCGCCCGTGGAGGACGACGGGGACGTCTCCGATTGCCCCTGTGGTTCCGTGCCGGTCCCTGGTTTTTCGTCGACGGGTGAGGGGCTCTCACCCGGAGGAGCATCGGGCGTGGACGGCTCATCCGGCTCCGGGGTATCGGTATCGGCCACCACCGTTTCTTCCGTGGCGGGCTCAAGCGATTTCTCACCGGGTGTCTCCCTGGCTGGCTGACCGGATGACGTATCAGCGGACTCCGGTTCCCGGGAGCTCGGTTGATCCGATACCGGTTCTTCCGTGACCGGTTCCTCGCTGGCCGCGTCGGGCATGACTTCTTCCGTCTCCGGCGTTTCCGCTTCCGGCGATGACGGTTGCTCCGCCGGTGATGCTTTCGATTTATCGGATTCGTCCGGAGCCACCGTCGCTTCCAGCTCTTCGATCTGCTGTTCCGAAATCTGATCAAGATGCCTGAGAAAATCCAGAAACTCCGCGTCCGCCCCCCGTTCCTTCAGCTCCATAAACTTTTTTGCGTGCTCCTTAAATTCATCGGTGGAAAGAATTCCTTTCTGAACCGCCTTCTTTCCGATTCGTTTTAGTTCCTGTTTGTCCATGAAATCCGTTAGCTAAAAATAGCATTGAGTTGATAGCGAAAGGCTGGCTGTTATTCACATCTATGGATACAAAGTGTACCATGGCATGAACCTTTGATTCAATTTAAGAGCGGTATCCAGAAGCACTTTGTCCATTCACAAACTTCGAGAGTTCATGATTGTATCCGGCAGGGGCCTTGCGACGCCTGTTCATTGCCTGTGAAGGTCACCTTAAATCTGATACACTTGATTTTACCGGGAAGAATTTTAATACCGTCACTTTTTTATCGTGACAACGCGAGAAACGGGCATCCGGATGAAACAGTTCACGAATATCAGCAAACTCGACAAAATGGGAGCAAGTCTCGGCCTGTGGGCGGTGCTCTGGTTTGCTATTCAATTCGTCATTCTCATGAACACCTCCGCGGATCCGTTTCTTGCCGACGGTTCGTTTGCCCGTGAACTTTCCAGCGAACGCATGGCGTGGGAGTGGATTACCTTTTTTCGGGTAATGGGGGGGCTCGTGTTTCTGTGGTTCACGGGCAGCTTGTTTGAACGGTTCCACGCTGCGGAGGGTAAACCCGGGCGTCTGGCCTACGTGGGATTTGCTCTCGGCGGAGTCTGGTCGATCGTCTGGCTCATCAGTGCGTTTTTGAACTCGGCGTCCCTTTCTCTGGCAACGACGCACTCCCTCCCCGAAATAGCTCGGGTCACCGGTCTCCTCGCTCAATCCATCTTACATACCCTGACGGGACCGATTCTCTTTGCCCTGACACTGACCGCTTCTTACGTTGGTTTCCGGTTTGAGGCGTTCCGTTCGTGGTATAATTACATGACGGCGATCGTGACGACGTTGCTGTTGTTGCTTTCCCTTCTGCAGTGGTATGGATCGGGAACGCTGGGTTTCATCATCATGGGGCTGAGTCTTTTCTGGATCGCCCTCACGAGCGGGGTTCTGCTGCTGGAGATGTTCGAGCAGTCGTCACCGGCATCGAACGATTCACGTTAAGCTTCATCAAATTCCGAATCGGATTGGAACACCGGCATTGAATTCACCACGTCCGTAAAAGCGATCATTCCTTCATCGGCGGGCGTGTAATTGGTCCGGACGTCGATCGAGCTCAAGATATCCACGTCCTGTTTGAGAATGGTGTACAGCACAATGAGAGCTCGTCCCCAATCAAACGGATTATACGAATCCATCCAGATCACCGTGTTCGTGTGACATCGGTTTCGTTCATCCTGTCGACCGGTAAACACCACCACGAATCGAGTCCCGTGCCAGTCGACGTCCGCCACGGAGAGCGTCGAGCCGCGGGAGAAGTAATCGATGCTCAACGCCCTTGAGTACGTTCGATTGAGAAACATCATCCACCACGTCCGGTATACCCCGGTAACCGTTTCCCGAACCTCCAATCCCTTCCGTTCCATCTGGCACTCCTCGATATCGAAGTTGTGCACCACACCTGTATGGACCCGGTCAAGCGGATTCGATACGACGATGTGATGATGGGCCTCAATTTTTTGCGACGGAGGGTGAAAGCGGTATCCACCGTTCAAATTCAGTTCGGGCAAATCATAAGCGGGCCGCTCCCCGAGATAGGTCCAGATCAACCCGTATTTCTCCTGTACCGGAAAGGTCGTGAGCCGGTATTCGTCGGAATCGTCCATTTCCTGCGTGATGCACGTGCCGTCCGAATCAAATTCAAGCCCGTGAAAAGCACATCGAAATGCTTGATCGTCTGTTTCCTCGGAGAGAGCCAGGTCTGCCCCCATGTGCGGACAGTATCGATTTGAGACCGTTAATTGCCCGTTTTCGAAC
>CAZSFH010000190.1:0-5730 GCA_964606115.1 uncultured Planctomycetia bacterium
CCGCCATCGGTCAGGAATTGGACCTTACAGCCGGTGAGATGGAAAATCTTCAGCTATCTGCTCTTCTGCACGATATTGGAAAACTTGTGGATTACGAAGAAATGCCGGCGGAGTTTCAGGACCTCGAGGAACGGACGGCTCACGTGGAGATGGGGGTGCGCATCGTCGAGGAAGCAGATATTTTTGAAGACATTATCCCGGGAATTAAGTACCATCACGTTCACGCGGATGGTTCCGGATATCCGGAGGAGGTCACGGGAGATGATATCCCGGACTGGGTTCATATTTTGATCGTTGCCAATGCTTTTGATAACCTTTTGCATCATCCGGGGGCCGGCGGAGAAGGAATTCCCGTCAAAAGTGTGATTGACGATATCAACCAGCGGGTAGATGAAGGACATTTTTCCGAGCAGGTGGTAAAAGCCCTGGAGAAGGCGTATCAGGACGGTACGTTATTTGAAACGGAACCTTCCATTGAAGCGTTCCTTTCTTGATCGAACAAATAAACGCCAATTATTTCTTTGCAGGACGGGTCGTCTGTGAGTAAATGAACGAACAGAACCCGGCAGCGGGTTTTAACGAGAAGGGATAGAGCTTACCCTCCGTTTTCGAAGAGTCCAACCCGTCTTGCTCCTTTTTCAATCCTGTGTATTATCCGTCTATTTTGTAACGGTTGGTAAATCGTATGCCTACGTCAGGTTCAGAAATTGAACGTTCTTCGGAACCGGTCACACTCGAAGATCTCCGGAAGCCTCTGGAAGAGGATCTCAACCGGATTGATCAGATCATGACTGAACAGCTGGAGCCGGACAATCCCGTACTTGAAAAGGCGGTTGAAGCCAATACGACAACAAGAGGAAAGCGAATGAGGCCGATGCTTCTCCTTTTTGCGGCTGAGTCGACCGGGGAGATCCAGGAAGATCATTATCAGGTTGCCGCTATTCTTGAGTTGATTCACGCAGCGACCCTTGTTCATGACGACGTGTTAGACCAGGGAGAATACCGCAGAAAACACTTAACCGTGAATGAAAAGTTCGGAAATGAGCTCGCGGTTCTGTTCGGGGATTTTATTTTTTCCAATGCCTATATTCTGACGGTTGAACTCGAAGATCGAGAGGTGCGAGCCCGGCTTTCTGAGACCGCTCGAGATGTTTGTAAGGGGGAAATCTGGCAGACGGGGAATAAGTTCAACTATGACATTGATGAATCAACGTATCTGGAAATGATCCGTCTCAAAACGGCTTCACTATTCGAGGCTTGCGGGGCATTGGGGGCTAAGATCAACGGGGCGGATCACGAAGTTGTTGAGGCCTTCGGTCGATTCGGTACCAACTTCGGGATGGCCTTCCAGATCGTGGACGATTATCTTGATCTGGTCGGGGACGAGTCATACGTTGGAAAAAGTTTGGGAACGGATCTTCAGAAGGGAAAATTAACCCTCCCCGTACTTCAGCTCTTCTCAAGAATGGACCAGGAAGAGCGGGCAAAGGCAATACGGATGATTGAAGAGTACGGTCAACGGAAGGGAGAAGAAGAAGGGGATCAGGTTTCCAGTCAGGACGTACAGGAACGTGAGCGTCTGAGAAATAAATTTACGGAATGGTTGTCCGAGTTTGATCTCCAGGAAGGTCACAAAGAATTTGCCGGTGAATACTTGAACCGTGCGAGACAGGAACTCAATGAACTGGCGGGATCCGGTTCGTACGGCCGAATACACCGGTTGATCGATTTTGCCCAGCGCCGTTACTGGTAGTCGTCCTCGTCGTCCTCGTCCGTTTTTGTCTTCTCTTCCTGCTGGTTTTTATTTAACGTCTCAAGAAGGGACGGCCGGTTCTTAATCGGATACAGGGAGGTCAGGTTTCGTGGTATTTCCATGGGGGGGCGGGATTCGAGCTCGTTTTCGGAATGATCCGTCGTTTGTTCCGACACCGGTTTCCGGGGAGGGGAAAGTGATTTTAGCTCCTGCCGAAAGTTGGCGTCCAGGTCGCTGCTGGCAGCAAGTTTTTTCAGGTGAGAAAGAGTGTTCTGTTCAACTTCCCGATCTTCTCGACGTTCCAGATGGTCTCGCACGTCTTCAATGTTCAACCCTCGCTCAAGGAGTTTCTTGATCCGGAGCAGCTTTTCCACGTCGGCGAGGCTGTAAAGTCGTTGGTTGCCCGACGTACGGTCGGGGATCACCAGTTCCGTTTCCTCGTAGTATCGGATCTGGCGCTTGCTTAGATCGGTCATGTTTTTTACCACGCCGATGGAGTACACCGGGGCGTGCTTGTTAATATCCTGCATGAGAATTCCTGTGTTCCTATAGCAATCGGATGAAAATTCGGTATTCGAGTGACTCCGCGAAAAAAATTCTTAACGCATGATCGAAATCCGGGTTTTTACCGGTACCATCCCTTTTCATCATACAGGATGTGGAGTTGATCTAAAAAGGTTTGACGCTCCCGCTGGCAGAACCTCGAAAAATCTCCGCACGTTCTGACTCAAAATGCAGCTCACTGACCGGGTGCTACATCCTTGCTGTGCTCCTTTATTTACCACATAAAAATGTTGAAAATTGCGAATTTCTCGCGTTATCCGGCCAGGAGACTGCTGAAAAACCCACGCAACGTCAGCGAAACAAGTTGAGCGGAAGAGCGCGGAGTTCGCCGCAGCCGATGCCGTCCGTGCATCGGCGAGGATGAATTGACAACGCTATTCCGTGCAACTTGTATCGTCTCAAAGAGTTAGAATGCAATTGGAATTTCTGGACGATTGCGGATTCTCGCCGATGCAATGACGGCATCACCAGTGAATCCGCGCACTACGGAGAACCCACTGCATTCTACTGAAATATCGGGGTTTTTCAGCAGTCTCCTGGTTTTATGAAGAATGCAACGAATGGTCCGTATGTGCGGCGCTGTACCCGGCTGGATGTCCCACGTCCAGTAGACGCTGATTAATCTTGAGTCCCTCCACGGCCTCACCCTGGGAGATCATTTGTCGTACAACCGGTACGTCGTCAAGCTCTTTCCCGTCTGATCGAAGTTCAGGGGACAGGTCGTCAAGCACCTCGAAAAAGGTCGGGGTAATAACGGATCGTCCGGCGGTTCTCAACATGAATTCATGTTCAAGACCTCCGTCCTGATTTTTTTCGGGGAGTTTGAGGAGTCGGTATCTCCGATCCTGAATCAGTTCCAGCTTCGGCATTCCGGTGTAATCATATCGGTCGAGCTGATCTTCTGTAACAGGGTGAAGGACGGTCAGGTAATTTTCCGTTCCCTTGAACTGTTTCAGAAGCTGACTCGCGGGTGTTGGAGGGGAGCCGAGAAAAATATTATCCGGAAGAAGGGACAGCAGAGGTTTTTCGGGTGAACCAAGTTTTCGCCACCCGATTCGTAGGGCGTCGGCAAGGCCGTCTGGCGTTTGTTGATAGGCTAATTGAACCTGATCCTTTTCCACAGGACCCTTCAGCTGGTCCAGTTCGTGAACCATGTTCTGGATCGGCGTTTTGTCCGGGGAACTCACCACGACTATGGAGGTTATTCCGGCTTGAACTGCTTCTTCGAGGACGTGCAGAAGCATAGGTTTCTCACCGATGGGAAGGAGTTCTTTTGGAATCCATCGGGTGGTCGGATACATTCGGGATCCTTTGCCGGCAGCCGGAATGATCGCGTGCTGAGGACTCGCGAAACTGTTCATCTGGATTTATGCGGGAACGAATGTAAACGAATACACGTGATTGAGAAGTACATATGCGACGATGCCCAGAGCAAGACTGATGATCCATGCTCCGGCAGCGTATCGACCGATTGTCCCATGAGGTGAATCCGGAAGTCGTTTTATGGATCGAGTCCATCCCAGTACGAGTGTATAAACCACAAGCGGGACGGAGACGATTGAAAGCAGTATATGAATGCCGAGCAGAAGAAGATATAGAAGTTTCGGTGTCCAGGGACCAACAAATTCTTTACGTCCACCCCCTCCGGTTTTCAACAAATAGAGGATGAGGAACACGAGGATCAGAATAAAGGCTGTGGTCATGCAAAATGGATGTTTTTTCACATCTCCCCGTCGAATCCAGAACCAGCCGAGGATAAGAAGCGTCAGGGTCACAGTGTTAACCAGAGCGATCAAATGGGAAAGCAGATTCACCTGATCCCGCGAAAGCGACGGATAAATGGGATTTAAAAAATCAAAGTAAAGGGTCCCGATGACGACCAGATATCCGAGGCATGTAAGCAGGAGACTGGAAATTAGCGGGTACCGGTGAAGAAAAGACTTTGAGCTTTTCATGAATCTAGCATGACAACGCGAGAAAATCGCATCCACAGTTCTTCGTGTTGAAGGAATGCATGAATACCATTAAGACATTCATTTCCTCCAACGCACTACGTGCGGGTGGCTGCAAGGATTTTCGAGGAAGTAACCCCTTAGATGAAAGACGATGCTCCATGAAGTTCATCCTGCTTTCATCGTCCTTCGGCTTCGCCTACGGACATCGAGTCAGGATAGTACAAAGGATGATAGGATTGATTATAAAATAGAGCCGGATTGATTCAAGGTTTTCGCATATACTGGTTGTTCTTGTTCGGAGGCCCAGTCGAAAAAACACATGAATTGTAAATTTAGATATCAAACGTTAGCATACGGTACAGTTCATAAAAGTGGTGCGAAAACGACGATCTATCAGCGGTGTTTTCGTGTGCATTCACATGAAAAATCTTCTTGAAGTTCGAAGCAACCCTCATTTGAAGAGAGGTCAACCCGGTTTGACTTCAGCAAGCACCCCGCGGGGATTTCGGTCATAA
Organism: uncultured Planctomycetia bacterium; assembly: GCA_964606115.1. Taxonomy (GTDB): domain Bacteria; phylum Planctomycetota; class MHYJ01; order CAYXQY01; family CAYXQY01; genus CAYXQY01. Next base: position 4,788 of record CAZSFH010000190.1, read on the forward strand.
ACGATCAATTGCCGTTGGGTTTCTGAGAATTGGAAAACTCTATTGAGGGCTACTCTCTTGCAAGATCAGATGGTAATTCGTAGATTCGGCGGAATGACGAATCTGGATCGTGGCAGAAATGGATAATTTTCTGAATGCACTCTTCGGTTTTCTGGTGGCCTTTTTGCTGGTGGGACTTCAGGTTCCCGCCGGGAAACTGGTGTTCGATGGCCTCTCCGGTCGTGAAAGAAGCCAGTATAAATTGGTTAACCTCCTGTTCTTCGTAACGTCGGGTTTTTTTCTTTCCACCACACTTCTTCTTCTGCTGGGGCTTTTGAGGGGGCTGAACGTTATGGGTTCGTTGTTGTATGTTGTCATCATGGGCACCATGGGAGGGGTGTCGGCCTACCGATCGATGACTTCGCAAGCCTCGAAGGATTCGTCCGGCTCAATCAAGAAAGAACGTGATTTCTGGAACCGTCTCAAGCAGTCGGTAGGTCTTCCAGACAAGCTCTTTGTCCTGCTTCTTGTGTGTGTGGCGATTCTTCTCCTCCCGTACGTTCTTCAATCACTGCTTCCGAATGCTGATTGGGACGGAGCCTGTTGCCATCTTCCACTGGCTGAGAAATTTATCCATGACGGATTGATTGATATTAATCCCCTTCGCCATAAGTTTGCGATGCCGGGATCCATTCATCTGCTGTATTCATTGTTTTTTGCTATAGGCGTGGAGTCCGCCGTGATCCCGCTTAATTTCCTTTTCGCTTTGATAACCGCTGTCGGCGTCTTCGCCTTCGTGCGACAGATTACGGGACCGACCGGTGGTGTGATCGGAGGACTTCTCTATCTGTCGTCGAATATCTTTCTCGAACTCGGACTCGATCCGCGTATTGATGGAATTCTGTCCTTCTTTGTGCTGATTTCTGTACTCGGTTTATCTTTGTGGTTGCGTGAGAGGCGTCCC
>CAZSFH010000191.1:0-5656 GCA_964606115.1 uncultured Planctomycetia bacterium
GTGTACAGTGAAGCCAGTCAAATTTCGATTTGAAAGAGTTTATGGTAAGATGGGGGGCCTTGAATTCTAGGAAGAGAAATAGCTTTTCTTTTTTTAAGATCAGGTTACATTTTATTCGCTACGTTTTTTTTCGATCATAACCGATGAAGGGCTGGCACGACGGAGAACTTGTGGAGGTACAGGAACTGCAGGTGCCGGTGCTTGACCGCGGGCTTCAGTTTGGCGAAGGGTTGTATGAGACCATGCTCGCTCAGGAAGCGAGTGTCCCCTTGCTTTCGAAACATCTTGACCGTTTCGAACGTTCCTGTAATGAGCTGGATCTTCCGTTTCCAGGACGTTCCGTGCTGAAAAACGCCGTTCAGAACGTAATTGACGCCAACGCCGGGGCGGATCAGGCAGAAGAATCTTCCCGGTTGATCGTGAAACTACTGATGACCGGTGGTTCTGGAAATGGATTGTACCGATCGGCCGCTCCCGATCCGAATTTTTTCCTTCTTCCTCGTCCGTTTTCGAATCGAGTGACCGAGTGGAAAGAGAATGGGGGGACATGTCAGTTCGTTCCGGTACGAGGGAATACGGGGTCCCCGCTTGCCCGGATCAAAACCATTTCCCGGCTCGGGGAGACCCTGGCGCTGGAGAGAGGACGTGAGAAAGGTTCGGAAGCGTTTCGAGAGATGCTTTTTGTAAGTGAAGACCGACATCTCCTGCAGGGAGCTCGAACCAATGTGTTTCTACGGTTGGAGGACGGCTGGTTTACCCCTCCGGTGACGGACGGGCTGCTTCCGGGGGTTGCTCGCCGCGTGCTGCTGGAGGCGGCCGTTTTGGAGACCATCGAGGAACGTCTGCTCTTTACGGCGGATATACAGAGCGCCCGTCATATGGTTGTTACAAACGCCGTTACGGGTCCCGTTCCGATCCGTGAATTGATCGCTCCGTCTCTTCGATACACGGAGCAATCACCACGGACCATGGAACTTCCCCCTGATGAATATGTGCTTTCGAACGTCTGGGAAAACGCTCTGAATGGATAACCCCCCCTTTTCCTAAAGGGTCAAAAATCGTTCGACTACGTTTTGTTTTTGCATGAGGTTTACACCATGACAACGACACTGATTACGGGTGGGGCCGGATTTCTCGGGTCCCATCTTTGCACACATTTTCTGGAGAAAGGCCACCGGGTGCTGTGTCTGGATAACTTACGGACGGGAACGCCGGACAACGTGGCGGAGTTGATGGAGCATCCGGAATTTCGTTTTGTCGAGTATGACGTGACCGAATTCGTTTACGTGTCGGAGGAGGTCGACCACGTGCTTCATTTCGCTTCCCCCGCCAGTCCCAGGGATTACTTTCAATATCCAATTCATACGCTGAAGGTAGGATCCTTGGGAACCCATAACACGCTTGGACTTGCCAAGGAAAAAAATGCAACGTTTTTTCTTGCATCGACCTCGGAGGTGTACGGGGATCCCGAGGAGCATCCTCAGACGGAATCATACAACGGCAACGTCGATCCACTCGGCCCCCGCGGGGTGTACGACGAGGCCAAGCGGTTCGCCGAGGCATTGACCATGGCGTACCGTCGTCAACACGGACTTGACACACGGATCGTTCGGATTTTTAACACCTACGGTCCGAATATGCGTATTGATGATGGACGTGTACTTCCGAACTTTTTTAGCCAGGCGCTCCGTGGCGAGGATTTGACCGTATACGGTGATGGTTCACAGACCCGATCCTTCTGTTATGTCACAGATCTAATCAGGGGAATCGACGCACTTTTGGATTCCGACGTTCACGAACCGGTGAATCTTGGAAATCCGAAGGAGTTAAGCATCCGGGAGCTCGCCGATATGGTCATTGAAATCACGGATACGGACAGTGGGATTACGCACGAACCACTCCCGGAGGATGATCCGAAGCTCCGTCAGCCGGACATTAGCCGTGCACGAGAGCGACTTGGTTGGGAGCCGGATGTTTCACTGGAAGAGGGTCTGGAGAAAATTAAGCGGTATTTTCAAAAGAAACTGGAGGAAACGTAAGTCGTCAACGGTGAGATGAATCGTTCGTTTCAGGGGCCTTTTTTTGAAGTAAACCTCCGGTTGATGAATGAGGGTGCGGATTTCTCGCGTTGTCATGCTAAAAACTTCACGCAATGGTCGGATACGAAGGCCCGGAAGACGTCGATCCCATTTCGATCGTTCAAATTAGGTTAAATGAGGTTTTTCTACCGGATGGAGATTGTTACAGCGAGCTGTTACAATACGTCAACCTGATTTGCGTGTTCAGCGGTACCATTCCTTTGATTTCTTACTGTCATGAGTGATATCGGCAAGGATGTGCGCGTCCGAGTCGCCCCGAGTCCAACCGGTGTTCCGCACGTGGGGACCGCGTACGTGGCACTCTTTAACCTGGCGTTTGCTCAGAAACATGATGGGACGTTTGTTCTGCGCATCGAGGATACGGATCGCGAGCGGTCCCGGCGCCAGTACGAAAAAAAGATTTTTGAAGGGCTTCAATGGCTTGATCTCAACTGGGATGAAGGTCCGGATTGTGGTGGGACGTATGGACCATATCGCCAGTCCGAGCGAACGGATTTATATCGCGAGCACGTTGAACAGCTTCTTGATAACGGCCGGGCGTACGAATGTTTCTGTTCCGAAGAGCGACTCGAGAAACTGCGTGAACGACAGAAACAGGAAGGTCAACCTCTCGGTTACGACGGACGATGTCGAGCGTTATCACCGGAGGAACGAAAGAGGAAAAAAGAAAACGGCGCGTCGTATGTCGTTCGCCTGCGGGTGGACGACGACGGGAACACATCGTTTGAGGATCGGATTCGGGGAGAGATCACGTTCGATCACCGTGAGATTGATGATCAGGTGCTTCTCAAGTCCGATGGTTATCCCACGTACCATCTTGCGAATGTGGTGGATGATCATCATATGGACATCTCTCATGTGATGCGTGCAGAGGAGTGGATTTCCTCGACCGCCAAGCATATTCTTTTGTATGAGGCGTTTGATTGGAAGCCACCGGTCTATGCCCATCTTCCGCTTCTTCGAAACAAGGATCAGAGCAAAATTAGCAAGCGGGAGAATCCGGTTTCGATTCTCTGGTATCGGGAACAGGGGTATCTCCCGGAGGCGCTTGTAAATTTTCTATCTTTGATGGGATTCAGCATGCCGGATGAGTCGGAGCTTTATTCATTTGATCGACTCGTCGAGGAATTTTCCTTTGACCGCATGCGCACCACGGCTCCGGTCTTTGACCTGGAGAAGCTGAAATGGGTGAACGGTAACTACATTCGTGAGCTGGACGAGGACGAACTTGCCAGGAAGCTGGTGGAAGGGGGTTTCTGTGAAGCGGAATACGAAGTGGTGCGGGAGGCCATTCCGTTGATTCAGGAACGGTTGAAGACCCTGGAGGATATCGACATGTTTGCGGATTTTCTGTTCGAGGACGACGTGGACCGGGAGCTGGAGGAGTTTCTTGATCGTTGTGAATCCTACGAAGAGGCGCATCAGGTTTTGACCGGTTGCCTCGACGTTCTTTCGTCCTATGAACAATTTACGGATACGGATCTTGAAGAGAAACTTCGTTCACTGGCCGAACGGGTGGATGCGGGGGTGGGGGGCGTGTTTATGTCGTTGCGAATCGCCATCACGGGAAAGACGGAGACCCCCCCGCTGTTCCCCTGTATGGATTTTATTGGTCCGGAAACCGTTCGCCGGCGAATATCGAACGCCTGTGAAGAACTTGAACGAGCAATGACAGGATAACATGACAACGCGAGAAATCCTTATCCTCCGCTTTTCGTGTTGAAGGAATGAAGGCCATTTCGGCATTTAGTTCCTGCAACGCACGACCTGCGGGTGGTGCAAGAACGTTCGCGGAAGCAACCCCATGGATGAAAGATAACGCAACGTAATGTTGTATCCTGCTTTCATCGTCCTCCGGCGTTCCGCCTGCGGACGGGTTTTGAACGAGAATTGACGCCACAGACGGCCCGGTTACGAAGTACCGGGTAATGAGCATTTCTCGCGTTGTCATGCTAGGAGGAGGCTGAAAAACCCCCACTTCGTCAGTAGAATGCAATTGGGTTCTCCGCAGTGCGCGGATTCGGAGGCGATGCCGTCAGCGCATCGTCGAGAATCCGCAAACGCCCGGAGATTCCAATTGCATTCTATCTCGTTGAGACGAAACGAGTTACACCGAATAGCTTTGTCAAATCCTCCTCGGCGATGCACTGACGGCATCGCCTGCGGCGGACTCCGCGCTCTTCGACGCAACTCGTTTCGCTGACGTCGCGGGGGTTTTTCAGCAGTCTCCTAGAACCGTTTTGTTTCTTTTTTTTGCTAAAAACAACAAATGAACAAACCAGATCAGCGCGTGACCAACAGGGACGACTCACCTCGAATGCAGGATATTGATCGGGACGAAGAGGATGAGGACTGGTTGAGCAAGAAGCTCCTTGAGAACCGAACGATCCTGATCTCCGAACCCATTTCGGACAAGATTGCCCGGAAAGTCGTTTCGCAGGTAACCCTGATGGATCAGGATAATCATGATGATCCAATATCGGTATATGTGAACTCACCGGGAGGTAGCGCCGATTCCGGGTTTGCGATTTACGATATTCTGGAGTTCGTTCGTTCTCCCGTAAAGACCCTATGCACCGGACTCTGTGCAAGCGCGGCCGTTCTCTGTTTTCTGGCCGGTGACGACGAAAGGCGATATTCCCTTCCCAACAGTCGGTTTCTCCTTCATCAGCCTCGAACCGTGGTGATGGGAGATGCGAGTGACATTGACATCGGAGCGACGGAAATCGTTCGTCTCCGGGAACGATACAACGAGGTTGTTTCAGAGAAAACCGGGAAGCCTGCCGATGAAATCGAAGAGGACGCGGACCGGGACTTCTGGCTCGAAGCCGACGAGGCGTTGGAATATGGTCTCGTCAATACCGTGATTGAGAACTACGACAAGTTCGAATGAAGATCGGGAACCTGCAGGTAGACTTCCCGCTGGACGGCTATTTCAAGCTCGACGGCGGGGCGATGTTTGGTATAATTCCGAAACCCCTCTGGTCCCGTGTGGCCGAGCCGGACGAGCAAAATCGTATCCGGCTCGCCGCTCGGCCCATGTTGCTCCGTTCCACTGATCGGACTATTCTGATCGATACCGGGATCGGGGGAAAGTGGAACGAGAAAGAACGGGACATGTACGCGGTCGATCGAGGTGACCACGGAATTGTAACTTCTCTCGAGCGACGGAGTGTGAGTCCCGGGGACATTACGGACGTCGTGTTCACGCATCTTCATTTCGATCATGCCGGTGCCACGACCTTTCTGGATTCGAAGGACCGGTTCCAGCTTACCTTTCCCAACGCCACTCATCACGTGCAGCGGTCAAACTGGGAGTGGGCCCGGTCTCCGACCGAGCGTGATGCCGGCAGTTACCGGGCGGAGAACTTTTCAATTCTTGAGGGTTCAGACCGTCTCAATTTGCTGGACGGAACGACCGAGCTGTTTCCGGGGGTTGTGCTCGAACGGGTGGATGGGCATACACGGGGCCTTCAGATGGTCCGTCTTACGGAAGAAAAGCGCGAGCTCGTGTACGTGACGGATTTGATTCCCACAACCGCCCATCTTCCTCTTCC
>CAZSFH010000192.1:0-5594 GCA_964606115.1 uncultured Planctomycetia bacterium
GGATCGTATGCGGGGCCGCCGGGACCGCCACCCGGTCCACCTCCCGGTCCACCACCGGGGCCCCCACCCGGACCACCGCCGGGTCCTCCACCCGGTCCACCTCCCGGGTTCAAACGCCAGGCGAAATTATCCTGCTGAGTTTGCTTGTGCAGACTTCCCGACGTGTATTCCACCGTGTTGCCGGATTTAATTTTCTGTTCGTGGGGTCCCCAGTACGAAAATTTCATGTTCCGGATATGCCGTTTCATCAGCGCGTAACGGGTCAGCGGATAGATGACCCGCTGGTTGTCGCCCGCACTCACCCCGACCGTTCGGGCTCGGGGCTTCCACCAGAACTCGATGTGACCCCGTTCCCAGTTCCAGTTTTCGTCAATCCCGGCCGCGTCGGGCACGACGTCCGGGCCACCGTCGTGATCGTCCGTCGTGAGATATCGTATCGAGCGAAACCGGTCCGAGGTCATCAGGGCCCCGTCCGCGGTGAGGTCCGAATAGTTATACGGGTCCTGAGACGGCTGCAGATCCCCCGAGTCACTCGCCGACTCGTCCCACGGATACGCGCCCGACTCGTTCGGAATCCATTTTCCTCCCGCCAGGCCGGCGTTACTGGTCGTGCCGTCGTCGGACACGTCATTAAACTCCCGCGTCATCCACGAAAACGGCCAGTGCGGATTGTTCTGGGAGGTCACCGTAAATTCTTTTTTCTCCGGATCGGGTCCGTCCCCGTCCGCTCCACCGTACTTGCCCCGCGTACTGCCGTCCCGCTCGTCGAAGTGCCATTCCACGTAGTTCTGGCCCGGCTGAAACCCCCAGTCCGTCTCCGCGTTAAACTTGTTTGGTTTGATGCTCAGCTGACCGGCGAGACCGCTCCCGGAGGAAAAATCTTTGTCATTCCGTTTCCGTCGCTTAATGGTATCCGCCCCGACCACGTTCACCGCTTCCGGGTACGTCGCCGTGTTGAACGAGGTTCCGGTGACCTCATTCGTCTCGAAATCGGCCTGTGTCGTGTGCCGCGCAATTCGATGGGACCGGATAATGCTCTTGATCGTGGCTTCCGCTTTCACGGCCCCGTCCGTGCCAACCACCCGGCCGTGTGAGCTTACCCGGTAATGCGTGGGTGGATTGAAGGTAAACTCGGTCGTGTAATACAGGAAATCCGTCTTGTCGATGGTCACCCGGTTGCCCTGCCAGTCACACGGGGTGCTGGTACAGTTGTAATTCGGTCCCGTCGTCCCCTCGTCCATGCCGTCCGAGACCCACGTCCACTGGCCGCTGGAATTCCAGTTAAACTTTCCGAATCGTACATTTGGATTGAAATGAGCTTTCAACAAATATCCGATGTCGTTGGAAACCGGATCGGGAATCGCCCCGTTCTTGCTCCCGTTATCCGTGTCCACCACCCACTGATCGACGAAGGCTTCAAACTCCGGCCAGGTCCGGAAGGGACCGGTATAATTCAGGTCCGGATTGTCATCTCTGAAATCAATGAGAATATTGCCTTTCCTGTACTCCTTGATTTTTCGGACGATCTGCCGGGCCGTAGACGGATTGAGTCCCTTCGTGCCGTCCGGCGTGGGAATTTCCCGGGTCTGGAACATCGGATTGAAATATCGCTTTTCAATAATGTTATCCGCAAACGCGTTGGCACTCCCTCCTTTTTTTCCGGCGGGATCAAAATACGTGTTCAGATCGTAAATCGGGCGTTCGGTTATTTCCAACACCCGTGCACGGATCCCGGTCATGACGCTCTTCAGCGTGGCGGTCGAGGCCGAGTTCACGTTCACGGGAACCCGGGGCTGAAGCCTGTAATCAAAATTGTACCGAAACGCTCCGTATGGGGGATCCGCACTGAGGTCGGACGGCAGATCTCCGGCGGCGGGGCCCCCCGGATTGTTGACCCATCGAATCAGTTCCGTATGGGTCATGGTACTGCTATTACTGCCGTCGTTCGCGGTTCCCCGCAGCGCCTTCGGCTCCCCGGCAGTGTTATCCGGCAGGGGATAGGCATCCAGAAGCGAACCGTCTCCGGAATCGTCCCGGCCCGAATCGTATAGAGTCGGATCTCCTCCGTCCTCATCGAACGTGAGATCCGTGTTCTGGGGCTTCGGCCGAATGACCGACGTGTCCATCACCGCGTACTTCTGTGTAATGAGATGTGATTCCAGGGCCCGAAACTGAGCGTTCGTGAGGACCCCCTTGCTCTGCAGTTCCTGGACACTGTTAAATCCACCCGTTATTTTTTGTTCCCGCGGATGATAGAGAACATCCGGTCTCGCTCCGTTCTGGGTCTGCACCACTCGCTCCTCGACCCCGTCCCCGTCCCGGTCCTGGTGGACAATCTGAACGTCCGGCGAGCCGTCATCCGAAAATTTTCCAACAATCGCCGTGCCCGGCTCGGATCCATTCGGACACCCGGAGACCTGATTACAGAGACGATTAATGATCTCACCGATGTACGGATTCAGACTGTTGACGTTAAGCCCCTTTATCGCCCGAACTTTCGCGGAATACACGTCCGCTCCCTTGCCCGAATAACTGGAGGGAAGCTGACCCGTAAACCCCCGGTATACCGTTCGGGTTCCGTCTTTTATTTCTACAAGCTTCGGCCGGGACCCCGCCCCGGTGTTCGTGGTGCTTGCAAAACTCGGATTGAGGGCGTAGCGCGGGGAAACTGCATCCGTCTCGAGCGTCCCGTTGTCGTTTCCATTCAGATCTTCCGACCCGGATGCCGACCCGCTCGCATTAATGACCGGTCCGTTCACGGAGGACATCGAAGGAGGCTCGTCACCGTTCCAGTTCTCCCCCTGGTACGCTGACTCCTCCGAACCAAGCTTCTGTTTCGAAGCAATCACCCGTTCGATGCCCGACATCGCAAGCATCCGGGCCCGGACTTTGTCCACGTACGCACTGCTGCTCTCACGTTCGCCGGTGGAGATATTCAGCAGGGCCACGCCGAGCACCATCATGACGAAAAGGACGGCTAACGCCACGATTAACGCGGATCCCGTCGGTTCTCCCGACGTTTCCTCCCGATCAGCCCCCTCTTTCTGTTCAGTGGAATTCATTTTTGGTTGAATTCATTTTTAATTGTTGGGTCATAAAGAATCCGAGTTGTTTATAGCGCAATATTTATTCCAAATCTTTTGCTTACGTCCAGAATTTCGTCCCGAATTCTCGATATCGTAAAAAAAACCGTTAAAAACCATCTTAACACCGAAATCCCCTCCACCCACCTCTGATCTTCACAACATGATAAAACACTCAACTGACCCCGAACGAGCGAAATGTTACAACTTCGTAACGAAGAATTCGTAACATGTTACGTTAAAGTAACCTGAAGGTCATCTGCTTTCTGTATTCGTTTGTCCGCATCATGCCTGTGAGCGAATCGTACGTTTCATATTCAATTCCAACCCGGTTCGATCTCAACTTATCCCCTGTTTCGAAAAAACTGCCCTTTCTATCCCTCACATTCCCCGAAATAAAGATGCTGAGTGTACGGATTTCTCACGCTGTCATGCAAAATATTTATTTCTTTCGTGGTATTCAATAGAATGAAATTTTCGTTCGCATCGGAAAAAAGGCATGGAATTTGCACTTAAAATAGTTTCAACTCCCAGGAAATCAATCGTTCGATCGAGACCGAATTACGAATCCTGTCATATGCGTTCGGCCCGGTTTTTTACAGTTTTCCATGCGCTCAAGGACGGCGGGCGAGCCGGAGGTCCATCGTGTTCCATTTCCCGAACGTGGGGTTTCACTTTCTGCGCACTCCTTTTCCTGCTCTATTCAGGAACCTCACGGGTGCTTTCTCAGAACTCAGCCATCGACGCAAACCGGACGACCGTCGAGATGCGGACCTCGTCGTCGCTTGTCTCCTCGCGTGACCTGTCAGGGAAGTCTTCGGATTCGGAACATCTGTTTCGCCGGATACCGCCGGAACAATCCGGTATCCGACTGCAGAACCCACTTGATTTTTCCATTCCCCGCTGGGATCTGTTCAACCTGGTGAGCGGCGGGGGGGTGACCATCGGAGATTATGACCGCGACGGGCAACCGGACGTCTTCGTTGCCGGCCAGGTTAACAGCAGTCAGCTTTACCGTCAGAACAAATCGCTTCAGTTTCAAAAAACGACCGGTACCGCGGGACTTGATACGAAAAACCGGTGGACCTCCGGAGCCACCTTTACGGACGTAAACGACGACGGCTGGCTTGATCTGTACGTCTGCAATTACATGGATCCCAACCAGCTGTACATCAACCAGAAAGATGGTACGTTTGTGGAGAAAGCCGAGGAATACAACCTCGACCTGAAGCGAGCCAGCATCATGGCGAATTTCAGTGATTTCGATCGAGACGGGGACCTCGATCTTTTTCTCGTTACGTTTCGACAGGCAAGGAAACCGGGCACGATCGGTCCCGAACCGGACATCACCGCTCCCCTGTCCGACCCAGACGCAAAACCCACCAACCCGGAATTTTATCGGATCCTCCGGATTCCGAACCAAAAACCGAAGGTCGTTAAATCAGGCCAGCGTGACCATCTCCTTCGAAATGACGGTGGATCGTTCACGGAGGTCACGGACAAAGCCGGCATCCGTGGATACGATCGTGGCAACGCGGCGATGTGGTGGGACTACAACCGGGACGGCTGGCCGGATCTATACGTCGCCAATGATTTCTGGGGACCCGATCAGCTGTATCGTAACGAGGGCGACGGCACGTTCACGAACGTCATTGAAACCACTCTTCCTCACACGCCGTTGTACTCGATGGGAACGGCCACGGGCGATCTGAACGGGGACGGACACATTGATCTCATCGGCACGGATATGGCGGGTCGGTCGCTCCTCAGCAGGCGCTCCACGGGAAACCTGTTCGAACTCGCCTGGTTCATGAAACACACGACTCCTCCGCAGTACATGCGGAACACGGTCTATCTGAACGGCCCTCCGAACCGGCTTCGGGAAACGGCCTACCTGACGGGCATGGCCCGGACCAACTGGACCTGGTCCGTCAAAATCCAGGATCTCAACAACGACGGCCGGCCCGACGTATATTTTACGAACGGAATGTCCGGAGATTACGTGCACAACGATTATTCGAAGCGCGCCGGACGCGTGAAGGACCGCTACCGGAAGCTTTTTCAGAAACATCATTCCAAAAGGGTGATGAAAGCCTGGGATCGTGCGCGCATGCTTCTCGTGAAAAACGCGCCGGACCGAAACGAAAAAAACCTCGTGTTCCGGAACGACGGAAACTTACATTTCTCGGAACGCGGATCGGAATGGGGACTCGATCATCACGGAATGAGTTTCGGGGCCGCCCTGTCCGACCTGAACCGGGACGGGGATCTTGATCTGATCCTGAACAATCTCGAAGATCCGATTTCGGTTTACGAAAACACGAGCCAGTCCGGACACCGGCTGCTCCTGCGTCTGAAGGGACAGTCCAGTAACCGATATGGAATTGGTGCGCGGGTCACGCTTGTGACCTCCAATCGCCGAATCGTCCGCCATCACAACCCCTCCACCGGCTTCGCCTCCTCCGACGAACCCCTGATTCATTTCGGCCTGGGCGACCGGGACAACATCAA
>CAZSFH010000193.1:0-5581 GCA_964606115.1 uncultured Planctomycetia bacterium
TCCGCGCTCTTCGACGCAACTCGTTTCGCTGACGTCGCTGGGGTTTTTCAGCAGCCTCCTAGAACGTTACTTCGTGACCGGATCCGGACCGAAATTCATTTTCCCGCCACTGCGCTATGATATCATATATGGACGATCATTGTCAGCCACCGGCAACGAAGAGATTTTTTTTACCGGACTGAATCTTCCGATGACCAGGGAAATGTGTTACTGAATCCTTCCACGATGTTTCGAGGAATACGAAAACAGGGGGAGCTCCGATACACTGAACGATTCGTCCGTGGGTGTTCACCTTGAATTTCAGGCATCACAAAAATGTACTTTCGATTTCCCTGGATCTTCCTTTTATCCGGCTTTTTGTTTCTGTCCTGTACCCCTCACCGATCCGTGCGGGCGGAACCGGTCGATACGAGCGCGGAACAGTACCTGAACTGGCTTTCGAAGGCAATTCAGAAACAAAAAGAACAAATCAATACCTTTTCACAAACCGCCGACCATGCGGCCGAACGGTTTGTCGACAATGAAAAGTGGAGCATAGGCCTTATCGGGGGAAGCGGTTTTGCCTCCGAGGGAAATGGTCGTGCCGGTGGTTTGATCCGCATTCAAAAAGGGAACCAGGTGACCGAATCCGGCTGGCGTGGGGTCATCCTGGTGGGCCTGCTGAACCACCGTCTCGATTACCAGTTTGAACAGATCCGGGAAAAACGGGATCAGGGTTGTTTCGTGGTGGGGTTTGGCACCCGGAAACAGCAAACCGCCGCGAAGGAAGCGGGGGTCACGTTTGATGGATTCATCAAGACCGGAGCCAAAAAAACAAACGGCCTTGTGCCGGTCTCCGACCGGAACGAAACTGAATATCTGCTGCCGACACAACCGGTCGCGAACATGGTGGCCCTCTGGATCTGGACCGGAGAATTTGTCGCGGCGCTGACCCGGCGGAACAAAATGCCTCCGATGTACCTGGCCTATACAATCCCGGGGGGACGTCACTGGCCCTCGAGGTTCCCCCGGTGAAAACGGGCGTCCTCGGTTCCCGCTTCGTCCGAGCCCTTCGAGAAGACCTGAAAGCAGTGCGCAAATCCGAACTCGACGACGTGCGTTCCGTGGCGAGCATGGCCAACGCCACCCGAAAAAACGATGGAAAGCTTTACGCGTTTCTTCACAGCCATGCCTTACAGAAGAGCCTTTGGGGACCTCACGATCCGTTTTTTCAAAGAGCCAATCGGGGGTGGTTTGACCTCCGATGGAACTTGGATCCACAGAAGGGGGATCTCCTGTTTTGTCTGGGCTTCGATCGCCTGTTCGACGGCGGCCGGTTTGGCAATCTTGCTCAGAACATGCGAGAGAAAGGGGTAAAACTGGCGTGGAGCGTGGGCGTCAATGATCCCCAGAACAATTACGCCCGTCCGGACGACGAACCATTGATCGAACAGAAATGGCCGTATGGCGACGCATCGGTATCGCTACCGGGATACCCGTTCAAGATCCTGCCGACCAGCGGCGTGATCGGTCAGTCCATTTTCTGGATGGTCCAGGCTGAAATGCTGAATAATTAGACCTCATCACCGTGTGTCCGTTGTCCTACACACAGCGAAGCGGAGTGGACGTTGTTATTCCACCCCGCGGGAAAGACGGTTCGGTCACGCTGCTTGTTCACGAATGTGTGTCGACCTCTTCATTACACTGTTTTTTTAATCAAAAAATGTTGATGAACGGGCTTTCACGCACGCCACCGTGAAACCATTCTCAAACGGGGAAAGAATTCGGACAAGAAACAACGTCCACTCCGTTTCACTTCGTGGACTACAACGGACACACGTAATCAAAGGAAACATTTCATTTCCCCTGAATGGACAATTGGAAACCATCCCGGTAATTTATGCAATGTGACGTCTCGGACGCCATCTCCGATCTTGTAAATTGATCTCCTGGCAAGACAACGCGAGAAATACGGCCCCCTCAGCGGTGATACCGCATTCGTTTGATCAACTTCTGGATCGTCTCAAGGGGCCGGTTAAAAATGTAAGCTCACCCCGGCCACGGTGAAGAGTGAATTCATTCGAAAATCATCCTGCGTAAATTCGTCTCCGTTGGCATCCTCAACCGTCACGTCCGGTTCATTCTCCACGTACCAGAGTTCCGCGAAGAAGCTCCAGGGTTTTTCCGGACGATCAATGATCACCCCGGCCACCCCCGTCCACCCTGTGGCATCCTCAATCTCCACGTCGGTTGCTTCTAATCCGCGGTCGGTAAAACCAGTATAATTTACAAAATTCGCCCCCGCTCCGACGTACGGTCGAAATCGTTCATCGGAAATGAGATTTACCTTCACCACGCCGGTGGTCAGGTTTTGCTCGAACTCCGTCTTCCAGTCAGGAATTGGCCCATTTTCTCTTTCAGTGGCCTCCGTGCTGAGAGATGGAAAAAAATTGAGTTCTACGGAGACAAATCGACTGAAATGATAGCTCCCTCCAATTCCTCCGCTATAGGTGCTATCAACGTCATCGTTATCCGGACTTTGTACCGCTCCCATGCCGCGAAGCGAGAACGATCGATCTTCGAGACGGTCTTCCGGTTCGGGATACGATCTACAGGAAATGACCGAAGAGACGAGAAGAAAAAACAGAATGAACAACGTAATTCGTTGCATCGGTATCACCCCCTAACAATGGAATGTGAAGGGACCCGCCTCCCACATTGTCAAATGGTTGAAATACGGGCCCGCGTTAAATCACGCTGTTTCAAGGCGAACCAGTTGGATAATCGGGGCAAACCTGCAGTCAATCAAGCTTCGTGTCCCTTCCCTTCAAGAAAATACTAATTCGCTTCCGTGAAGATTACAACCTGGTTGAACTGTTCAGGAAAAATTCGTAATATATAGATAGATTGTTCATTGTGCGAAAGAAGATTTTTCATCAGGTAAAAAAGAACAAGGAAAAATCATGATTAAAAAAGGACTTCTTTCCGTGTTTGCCCTGGCCTTTCCACTGATCCTCGTCCTCGGTTCGAACCTTTCCGCCTGCAATCACGACGAGGAACTGAAGGAAAAAACCAGAAAAATTCAGGTCCATCAGCAACAGCAGGATCAACAAGTGCTCTCCGCGGTCCGGAAGGAACTATCGAACGATTCACCTGAGGTGAAAACCAACAACCAGACCCCCTCCTCCGAGAAGCAATTGCCCGCCAACAAGACGTTTGCCCTGAACCAAACGGGCATCCTCGGAGGCGCAGGTTTTCTGATGTTGATTGGTGGTCTGGTGCTTGTCATTGCCCGAAGAAAATAACGGGTCCACCTGTCCTGTTGTGATTCAGTCCGAGCCGGATCGGTCTACATTTCAGCTCCTTATCCGGCTTTTTACAGCCCTTTACCTCAAATCCGATGAGTACCGTGCGTGACCTCGGCATCTGGGGTCTTTTTGTTGCGGCCGGTTTCGTTGTGGGCTCCATTTTGAGCGTGGTTTTCGCTTTTGTCCCCGCGGTAGACTCGGATAGAACGTCCGACCGGAAACCCCCTCGTAAAAAGAGTTCAAAAAAGCAAAAAAGGAAAACGGACGACACTCCGAATTACGTTCCACTCCCTCATTTCGTTCCTCAGAATGATTATTACCGGGGAGGTCTTTCCCTGCGTTTCTCAATGGTCCATGATGTGCTTCTGGAGAGGTATCCACGGCATTCGAAGGCGTGGTATCGCCATCGCAATGAACAATCGCGGGACATTATTCAGACAAAGGAAACCTGGAGTTCGGAGGAGGAAATTTACCAGTTCGACGTCTTCGAGGCGTACGATAATCTGGCAGTGGGACTGGACCGACTGAACAAGTCCCGCAAAGCGGTGGAGGTCCTCCGTGAGAAAAAGAAACTGCAGGAAAAATTCGGGCTTTCCGGTCAGAACCTTTACACCACCCACGCAAACCTGAGTACTCATCTCATTCATGCTCATTTCTCCGATGCGATCAAAGGAGACGACAAAGCCCGGCAAAAAATCCAGGAAGCCCTCGGGTATCTTCAGGACGCGGTTGATCAGAAACTCGGCACCTACTTCAACCGGGAACCCTGGCAAATGATAGCCGTTCAGTTCTTTCTTTCGGCCTCCGAGCATCCCCAACGTTTGCTGAAGTTCGATTTTGTCGGTAACCGTCTGAACGAAAAGGTCGACCCGGAATCCGGACAACCATACCGCCGCAAACAGGAATACCTGGAAACGATCCGCGGTCAATCCGTGGACGACCTGGAGGAGCCCGAAAACGAACAGCTTCGTTCTGAATACCGCTCTTTCATCGCTCGTCTGGAGCGCGCACCGGAATATCGTTCATACCTTGACGGTGACGAACCGGAAACCGTCCCGTTTGACGAACCGGTCCTTGCCATCATCGGGATGTGGCGTCTCGGCGGTGGACCGAATCCTCATTTTGCTCTTGCGCTCGGTGAAATCATGCTCCGCGTGGGAAAACCAAAAATCGCCTGGGAAGCCTACGAGCGAGCAATCCGAATGGGGGATCAGTTCTGGCATAAACCGGAGGTGCGACGGAAACTCATCGAACACTGCCGGGACCGTCAGGATCTGCTGGAACAGGCTCTGAACAGGACGGAATCCTCACTCCGTTCCGCTTTCGACCGAGCGATGGACTGGCGTGATGCCTACCAATCCTACGAAACGAAAAAGTTGAAGGCGGGCCACTCGGTGGACGAGGAGGATTTTCATAAATCCTTTTTCGAACAACATGATCGAATCGCTTCCAATCACGGCAGGCAGGACTGGCTGAAAACCAACAGTTCCTTTGAAATAGATTACACTCAAACGAACACCTCCGAATCCGGGAAGCGCGATCTCACCGCCCCGGTCTACATCATCCTCCTCGTCACGGGTCTTTTCGGTATGGTCGGAGGCCTGCTCATCTACTTCCGACCGGTGAGCAATGGAACACCCCCCTCCAATAACCGGTCGAAACGAGCTTGATTTTTCCCGCTGGATCAATCATAACGAAATGGATGGCCTCAATTGATCATCCCATGAGTTCCGGCCCTCTCTGACCGCACGGTTCTTGGATTTTTCACCCGACGACGATGAACACGGACGAACTAACCCTCAAAAAACGGGACGATACACGCTGGGAAATCGAGAAGACGGGACCGATGAACGTGCCCGGTCTTATTTACGCCAGTGATCGGCTGATCGATGATATTCAGGGCGATGACAGCGCGAAGCAGGTGGCCAACGTCGCCTGTCTCCCGGGCATTGAAGGTTCCTCGATGGCCATGCCGGATATTCACTGGGGATACGGATTTCCCATCGGCGGTGTGGCCGCCTTCAACCTCGAGGACGGGGTCATCTCACCGGGAGGAGTCGGTTACGATATCAACTGCGGCGTGCGATTCGTTCGGACGAACCTTTATGAAAACGACGTTCGACCCGACATTAAACCGGTCGTTTCCTCCATCTTTAATGCCGTGCCCAGCGGCGTCGGTTCCAGCGGCGCCATCGAAAAAGTCTCCATTGAGGAGGAGAAAGAACTTCTCAAGCGTGGAGCCGCCTGGGCGGTGGCTCGCGGGTACGGTCGGGAAGAAGACCTCAGTTTTACGG
>CAZSFH010000194.1:0-5557 GCA_964606115.1 uncultured Planctomycetia bacterium
GCAAAACCATAACCAGCATGCCCGGGAAAAAGAATTCCCCGTAACCCATATTGGAAGGGAGGTCTCCTTTCATCTGGAAGGTCCGTCCGATGCCGGCACTAAAGATCACCCAGAGAAGAAGGGGTTGTCCGACGGCCCCGGCGACTCGACCGACTTGTCGTGTAAACCGGGTCATCTCTCGTTTCCATAGAGCCAGTATTGTGGACAGAGGGCGGGTGATCACGGTTAAACCTCCTCCTCAAGCGATGCACCGGTCGTTTTGAAAAATACATCTCCCAGGGTCGGTTGCCGGAGCGTCACCGATTGAATTCGTCCGGGAAATCGCTCTACGACTTTTGGAATGAAGGAGGCGGAGTTGTTCATTTCGATAAGAATTCGTCCGTTCATCCGTTCGACCGGTTTTGAAAATTGAGATTGAAAATCCCGTTCGAACGTTTCGGGTTCGTCGACTTCCAGGTAAAGCACTTCTTCACCCAGGCTTTGTTTCAGCGTTTCCTTTCGGTCGTTCGTTAGGCAGCGACCGTCGACCATGAAGGCCAATCGGTCACATAGTTCCGCTTCGTCCATGTCATGGGTGGCCATGACGATTGTGAGGTTTTCGCGGTCATGCAGGTCTTTCAGGTCGGCCCAGAGTTGTTTGCGAGCGGCAAGGTCAAGGCCGGAACTGGGCTCGTCCAGCAGGAGGAGATCCGGTCGATGGAGCAGCCCTTTCGCCAGTTCCAGTCGCCGGCGCATACCACCGGAGTAAGAGCTGACCCGGTCATCGGCACGGTCCAGAAGGTCGAACCGGTCAAGGAGCTGCTGGCTCCGCTCCCGGACGTCGGATGAGCTGTGCCCGTACATGGACCCGTGAAACTGAAGGTTTTCGCGACCGGTGAGGATCGGATCGACGTGTGCGGACTGAAACACGACGGCAATCCGGCTTCGGATCTCCGCTTCGTTGCGGGAGACGTCCCGGCCAAACATGGAAACGGATCCGTTCGACACGGGCAGCAGGGTGGCCAGGGCCTTGAACAGAGTCGTTTTCCCCGCTCCGTTCGGACCCAGTAATCCAAACAGGGAACCATCCGGAACGGTCAGGCTCAGGTTATCCAGGGCGCGCGTTTCGCCGTATTCATACGTCAGGTCGGAAACCTGGATGGCCGGTGTATTCATGCCGGAATCGAGTGAGAAGGTTGCTAATGCGTTTGATTGACGGACACGTCGTAGAGGGAATCAAAAATCGATGATTTTTCGAGTATAAGGCGAGGGTGTGAGAATTTACACCGTCCGTTTCCGTTCAGCGTGGATGTGGAAGTGGTCAAGCCCTTTCCCTATCCTGAAAGCAGGAGTGACATCAGGCGAAGAGGCTATAATCTTTGATTGATCGGTTCATGAGGTTTTTAATTCGGCGATCGGAATGGACGTCCGACATCTTCATGATTGGAACGTGAATCCAGAGGAGGCTCGCGAGCTTCAGGAGCAGCTTCGAGATCGAGTGAAGACCGGTGGCGATCTGAGTCAGGTCCGGTGTGTGGCGGGAGCGGACTGCGGATTTGATCGTTCCGAAAATCGTTTATACGCGGCGGTGGTCGTGTTCGATCTCGATGAAGAGGAGATTGTGGAGAAGCAGGAGGGGGTTCGGTCCCTGAACTTTCCGTACGTTCCGGGTTTGTTGAGCTTTCGGGAGATGCCCGGATTGCTACCTCTCTTTGAAGGGTTATCCCGTGTGCCGGACGCGGTCATCGCGGACGGACACGGATACGCTCACCCGCGGCGATTTGGGTTGGCCTGTCACCTGGGCCTGTTCCTGGACCTGCCCACCGTCGGGTGTGCGAAAAACGTTCTCGTGGGGGAGTACCAGGAGCCGGAGCCCGATCGAGGTTCACACGAGCCGCTCGTGGCGGAAGAGGGAAGCGAGGTGATCGGGCGTGTCGTGCGAACGAGGGATCGGGTGAATCCCGTCTTTGTCTCCGTCGGCCACCGGCTGTCGCTGAAGTGTGCTCGAAACCTGGTGATCCGAAGTGGCCGGGGGTACAAATTGCCCGAACCTCAACGTCGGGCTGATCTCCAGGTTCGCGATCTAAAGGATCGCGTCGAAGTCGAAGCGGAAGACCTTTGAGGACGGCGAAACGATCAGAGGAGCGACGGGGTACACACGCCTGACCACGGATTACGAGCCGGTTTTTTCATCGTCGTCGGGCCGCATGATGACCGAGACCCGGCGGTTCGCGTCCAGGCGGTTTTGAAAACATTCGATCAGGTCCTCCCGGGTGGTTTGTTCGATCTGCCGCTTGACCTCAAACGGAGTAATGTTGAGGAAGCAGTAGGGGAACAGTCGGAAGACGTTGGATCGGACGCTGTCGAAAAACCGGATATACTGTCCTTTCAGCCCTTTCTTTAAACGATGGAACGGTTTTTCCTCAAGCCCCTGTTGCTGAATGTCCTCGATGCCGCCGGTAATTCGGTCGATAAGGCGTTCCGGGTGGTCGGTTTTTCCCGACACGATGGTGAATCCGAACGATTGATCCCCGTGATGCTGGAAGTCGAATGAATCGTCAATGAGTCCCTCGTCCAGCAGGTTCATGCGAAACGGGCTGGTATCACCGAACAGCAGTTCGAGGGCCATCATCATTTCCACCTCCCTGCGCATCAGTTTCTCGCCGTCCAGCTGTTCGTACTGATCCTTGAACCCGATCAGCACGCGGGGGCGGGTCGTGTGGAACGAGAGCTCGACGGAGGATTGTGCGGGGGCCGCGGGTTCGTCCGGATAGGAACGGTCCGTGGCGGGTTGATCCCTGAACGTGCGCTGCTGGATTTCCCGGGTGCACTGTTGCAGTATATCGTCGAAGTCCTCGTTCCCGGCGATGACCATCGTCATGTTGGCGGGATGATAGAAGGCTTCGTGGCAGGTGCGGAGCAGATCCGGGGAAATTTCGTTGATATCCTCCACGCGGCCGCCTATGTCGTAACGAAGGGGATGGTTCTGATAAAGGTTTTCCATGCCGGTTCGATACAGTTTATAGCCGGGCCGATCCATGTACATCATCAGTTCCTGACGAATGATCTGTTTTTCGCGTTCCACCAAATCCGCGTCAAAGAACGGGTCCAGCACCGTGCGGAAGAGGGGGGCAATGGTGTCGGACAGGTTGTCGCTCGTGGACGCGTAGAAGCCGGTCATACTGTACATGGTCATGGCGTTGGCCTCTGCGCCGCGGGACGAGAGGATCTGCATCATATCCTCGTCCTGTTTTTTAAACAGTTCGTGTTCGAGGAAGTGGGCGGTTCCCGGAGGAACGTGGGTGGCGTCTCCGTTCGACCCTGTCTCGAACGAGAGGTCGACGGAGCCGAATCGGACGCCGAGAAACAACATGGATTCCGCTCGTCCCGGTTTCGGAATCAGTATGGTTTGGAGTCCCTCGGGGCCGGTGCCCATCCACATCCGTTCATCGAGACGGGTGTCCCGGTGTTCCTCGAGGTCGTATTCGTCGAGCATGGGAAAGGTCCGTGAAGCGTGCGATAAAATGACGAATCGATTCGTGCCTTTAACGTTTGGCTCCCATAAACAGTGTGGCCGTTGATGTGGTCGGGCCGGGGAGGAAGCTCGGGAAGTTCGTCACTGCAAGCGAGATATGGTTGTACCAGTTGCTTCCGATGGTTTCAATGAATTGTGTTGTAGGCCCGTGTCATATGAATTTTGAATCTTCCGGCCAGGTCTGGTAGTATCTTGTTCCCCGAAATTTAACTGTACTTTCCCGTTGATCGATTTTCAGGATGCACGGACGGGGTTTCGAACACCGCTTCAGTCGCGAAACGGAATTTCATTTTTGCCAGAATACGAGATATGTGTGCAGATCAACTTCAGCCCCCATCGGGCGGACAGAAAATTGAAAGTGAGAACGGTTCGTTGAACATTCCGGATCATCCGATTATCCCTTATATTTCCGGGGATGGTATCGGACCGGAAGTGGTTTCGGTAATGCGTCAGGTGCTGGACTGTGCCGTTGAGGAGACATTCGACGGTGATCGTTCGCTGGAATGGCTTGAGGTTCCGGCAGGGGGCACGGCGAAAGAAGAGTACGGTGAATACCTGCCGCAGGTCACGCTGGATACCATCACCAGGTATAAGGTGGGAATTAAAGGGCCGCTCACCACGCCGGTGGGCGAAGGATTTCGCAGCCTGAACGTGGCCCTTCGACAGAAGCTGGACCTGTATGCCTGTGTGCGCCCGGTGTATCACATACCCGGCATTCCCAGCCCGGTCAAACGGCCGGAGGAGATGGACATGGTCATCTTTCGGGAGAACACGGAAGACGTGTACGCCGGGCTCGAATGGGAATCCGGGAGCGCCGACGCACAGAAGCTCATCTCCTACCTCAACGAGGAACTGGACACCGGTCTTGACCCGGAGACGGCAATCGGGCTCAAGCCGATGAGCAAGGAGGCGTCGCAGCAGCTGATCCGGAAAGCGATTCAGTACGCAATTGACCGGAATCGCGACTCCGTAACGCTGGTGCACAAAGGAAACATCATGAAATTCACCGAGGGTGCGTTCCGCGAGTGGGGTTATGAACTCGCGAAGGAGGAATTTCCCGAGGAGACCATCACGGAAGATGAACTCTGGGATGAGTATGACGGGGAAGCCCCGGAGGATCAGATCGTGATCAAGGACCGGATCGCCGATAACATGCTCCAGCAGTTGATTACCCGGACGTCCCGGTATGACGTCATCGCGACGCCCAACCTGAACGGAGACTACATCTCCGACGCCGCGGCCGGGCAGGTTGGCGGTCTGGGCGTTGCTCCGGGGGGGAATATTGGTGACGAAACCGCCGTCTTTGAACCCACGCATGGAAGTGCACCCAAGTACGCCGGCGAGGACAAAGTGAATCCGACCTCCGAAATTCTTTCCGGCATCATGCTTCTGGAGTACATCGACTGGGACGAAGCCGGAGAGCTGATCCGCGACGGCATTGAAACGACCGTGCAGGAGAAGAAGGTCACCTACGACCTGCATCGTCAGATGGAGGGGGCCACAAAGGTCTCGACGTCCAAGTACGGCGATCTGATCTGCTCGAATATGTCCGGTTAAGCCATCGAACGAGAGCTGTTCTCTCCCGCAGGGCGAGACGGAGCCCATGAGTAATTCATGGTATCGGTTTAATTCGATCGAGATGACGATCGGATGGGTCGCCGGCTTCGGGGCGTGGTTTGGTGGTTTTTATTACCTGATCCACCTGTTCGGTTCTGCAGAAAGGGTTTCTCTCGCGGGAACGGTACTGGTGGTGGTCAGTACGGCTGTGATCCTGGGGCACGCGGCGGCCATGCGTCTCCGTGGCTGGGGGATCCAATTATACCTCGTTTCCGTTGCGGTTCTCCTGCTGATCTACGCGTTTATCCCCGAAGCACAGCGGTTGTCGAAGGGAGCCGTGTTCTGGCTGCATACCGCCTTTTTGCCCCTGCACCTGTTTCAGTTTGGCCTGCCGAAGACAAGGCACCTGGTTTCGGTGTATGGGAAGATCCCGAACATGGGTCTGGCTCCTTTCTCTATCGTGATTTATGAACAATCGAATCGAAT
>CAZSFH010000195.1:0-5515 GCA_964606115.1 uncultured Planctomycetia bacterium
GCCCCATCGATGATACCGGCCGGGGCGGGAGATCAAGTTTCACTCCAACTTCTCATTTCTCCGGAGGGCGTCATCCCATCCCGATATCAGAACATCGAGACGTTAAAAAAATCCTCCGATCATGACTCCTTTTTCACACAGAACGCCCTAACGATACCAACCCTACGTATCCAGTTTGTATTCGAAAAGGACGGAGCACCGCGCCCCGATCTGTCGTCACCTCTCCTGAAAGCAGCCTGGGAGGGAACCGCGAAACGTGTAAAAACATTGATTGAAAACGGAGCGAGCCCCCATCAAACGGACGATCATGGTCGGACGGCCCTGATGTTCGCCGCGTACCGGGGTCACAAACGGGTCGTTGAAACCCTTCTTGAGCTTGGTGCAAAAAAAGGAACGACCAATCACCACGGACGCACGGCAAGCGTCTACGCACTGCTGAACGGTCATCCGGACCTCTTTCAGACCCTTACGACCGAAGATCCACAAGAGATCGACGAACCGGCTCGACGAAACGAACTGGTGGCTGCAGCTCGACACGGACGTTTGAACATGATAAAAGCCCTGTTTCGAGCCGGGGTGCACGAAGAGTTTGAGTCGATGACCCGTCCCATGAAACTTGCCATCCGCGAAGGTCATCAAAACATCGTACAGTTTCTTCTCGAAAATGGATCAGTAGGCGCCGACGGTGAGCCGTCCGGTGAAAATTGGCTCTATACTGCCGTGACGTACCGCCGACCATCGATCGTCAAAATGCTTTTCGAGCGCGGAGCTGACCTCCTCCGCCGCGTGAAGGATGGAGGCACCCCTCTCATGCAGGCGGCCCGGCGCGGCTCAACGGACATCTTGACCTTTCTCATCGAGCACGGTGCCAAACCGGACCGGGTAACTCAAAACCACGGCCCGGCGCTTGTTGAAGCGATGCAACATGACAACAAATCCGCAGTGCGCCTTCTCCTGAAAGCCGGGGCAAATCCCAATAAGCCATCTCCCGATGGATCAACCGCCCTTTCGGCAGCAGCAAGCCGGTATGACGGCTACGACATCATGACCACGTTGATTGAACACGGCGCAAAGGTTCATCGGGATGAGAAACATGATTTCCGTTTGTTCAAATCAACATTACGTACTCATAAGGAGATCAAAAAAGTCAAGCTTCTCCTCGACAACGGTCTGAAGATGAATGCACGAAACAACCGGGGCGTCACTCCATTGATGTACTCGGCCCGAAACGGGCGCCACGACGTGGTTCGTCTCCTGATGAAACAAGGAGCAAACGTCCGTGCAACGGATAAGAGCGGTCGTGCGCCGTTAATGCACGCTTCGATGAACGGAAAAATAAGCTGTATGAAGCGATTCATTGAAGCGGGTGTACGTGTCAACAGGAAATCGGACCGGGGTATGACCCCGCTGATGTTTGCTGCTAAAAACGGGGAATCTCATGCGATCAGCGTTTTGATGGTGTCAGACGCGGATTCGTTTCTGGAAAAGGAATCGGGAGCATCTGCGCTGGATCTGGCCAGGAACAACGGTCATTTGTCCGTTGTTCAGCAGCTTCATGAAGCCCGGCGCCAACAAATAAAAACCTTTCTGAAGAAAACATTCCCGGCTCCGAATAAGGAACTACATCATTCGATCAATCGGATCATCCGTCTCCTTGGTGACAGACGACTGTCCAAACGTCGACAGGCCACGAAGAAACTGATCGAGATCGGCCAACCGGCCGTTCGCCTGTTGAAACAGCACCGGAACAGCGATCAGCCCACGGTGCGGTTCCGGGTGCGTTACCTGCTGAAAGCAATTGCAAAAAAACAGTTAAACAACCAGTAAATTTTGATGGAGCGTGGGACTCCGCTCAACACATAGAAACAGGTTCAATGAAGATTTCCATGACGACCTATCCTCTTCATCGCATCCTGAACAATGGATCCACTTCCTTTGTTTAACCTCTGAAATGGTCTATAATGATCTTACGCGTAGCGTTCAATTACTGATATGTCACTGCTTACCTCAAATCCCATGAAGCATCCAGCCTCGACGATCGCCCTCGCAATATTTCTTCTGGGGATTCTCTTTCCAACACAAACTTTTGCTCAGGACAAAACCATCTGGACGGATCCGAAAACCGCCCGGAAAGAAAAGGAGGACTTCGTGTTCCAGGGGGAATACCGGGGTTCCTTTGAACTGAGAAACGAACCTCCGCGTCCATTCGGCGTCCAGGTGGTCGCCCGCGGCAAGGGCAGCTTCAAGCTGTCATTTCTCCCGGGGGGACTGCCCGGAGACGGATGGAACGGGAAACATAAATTTACCGCCAAATCCACCAAAACTGGAAAGAAGGTCGTCTTTAACGTCTTGAAAGGGAGAGCCTTTGATAAAGTCGTCCTCGAAAAGGGGCGTATTAAGCTCCTGAACAAGAAAGGAAAAACCGTATCAACGGCCCGGAAGGTGAACCGCAAAAGCACAACCCTCGGAAAAAAACCCCCCGAGGACGCCGTGGTGCTTTTCGACGGGACCACAAGAACCCTTCAGAAACACTGGAAAAGCGGAGCCAACATGACCGAAGGAGGCCTGCTGAAACAGGGAGCCACGAGCACGTATCGTTTCGGGGACGCCCTTCTTCACATTGAATTTCGAATCCCGTTCAAACCCGGTGCACGCGGGCAAAAACGCGGAAACAGTGGCGTGTACCTCCAGGGCCGGTACGAAATTCAGATCCTGGATTCATTCGGACTGAGCGGAAGCAAAAATCAGTGTGGTGCGATCTACGACATTCGGGCTCCGGACGTCAATATGTGCTATCCCCCACTCTCGTGGCAAACGTACGACATCCGGTTCAAAGCAGCCGAATACAAGGGGGGCCAAAAGACCAAACCAGCCCGCATGACGGTGCGCCATAACGGCGTCGTGATCCACAAAAACGCAAACGTCAAAAAAGCCACCCGCGCGGCTCCGTTCGACGAGGGATCAATCGGAGGTCCACTGTACCTCCAGGACCACGGCAACCCCGTTCGTTTTCGGAACATCTGGGTCAAACCGCTGAAAAAGTAGCGATGTGTTTGTATCATACTCTCACGAACGGTCGAGCCGATGAAATGGAGTCAGCGTGCGAACCAAAAAATATCGACTGATCACAACCGGAACCCTCCGGATACTGGAAGTACACGGAAATGTGCGGCCTCCGCAACAAAACAGATCCGAACCCCGCGTTCCTCCAGAATCATCCAAAGATAACGCTCCGGAAGTACCCGATGAATCAATCTGAATCCTGAACGCAGGAAAAGAAAAAATGATCGCATATTAACCAACTCTCCATCGTACCGTGTTTTGAAGCCCCACCCCATGCTTAGAAAAAACGGACCGAAGACCTGCGGTATCTGCGGCAGCAAAGGCCCACTCACGAAAACCTCCTGCTGTGATGAGCTCATCTGCGATGACATAAAAAATGATCAGGGCGTTCCGGTGGAACAAAGTGAGTGCCGACGGAACCACGAGAAATACACGCTCTGTCATCACCATTACAGAAACGAGCACGAAGGCGACTGGAAAGAGTGTAAGGAATGCCGGGACAGCTTCGACACGGAAATGTACGTGTATTACGGAACCAACGAATACAACGTCGAGGTTCTGGACGACCCGCCGGATTACGCCCCCACCGAATGCGCGGAGTGCGGCACCGTCGTGGACCGGTCCCGGGACGCGCATCAAATGACCCAGGACGGCATCCTCTGCGCCGACTGCTGTGAAATCGACCCGCGGCATCTGGGATAGTAAGTGGTCAAAAATCCTTGGCATACTGCGAACGAAAGCATCCCTGCTTTCGATTTCAGTGGATCAAATTCCTTTCCCACGGATTGTTGACCAGTTACTGGGATAGGATAAAAGTGAACCTCTCTAACATGACAACGCGAGAAATTCGCATCCTCAAAATTCCGTGACTTTCACTGAAACAAAGATGTTGAAGTCGCGGATTTCTCGCATGGTTATGTTGACTCTTACACAAAAAAATGAACGAAACCAACTGGACGAAAGAAAAAATCGTAAGCCGGATTCAGGAGTTGTCCGAGGATGGGTTTGCCCCTTCTATCTCCAGGGATTCAAAATTGTACAATGTGGCCCGGAGAGAATTTGGGAGTTGGGCGCAAGCCTGCCGGGAAGCCGGCGTCAGGCCCCGGAGTGCCGACAGAACACAGTGGGACCGTGAAACGGTCATTACAAAACTGAAGGAGCACGCGGAAGATGGATATGCTCCATCGCAGGAAAACCTTCCCGGCCTTTCGTATGCCGCGAACAAAATATTTGGCTCCTGGAAAACGGCCTGTGAGGAAGCCGGCCTGCGAACGGCGAGAGAAAAAAGAAAATCCTTTCCTGATTCGGACGAGGATCTGCTCGATGAAATCCGGGAGAGAGCAGAGGATGGGGTTGCGCCGAGGATGGTCGATTTTCCGTACGTATATGAAGCCAAAAAAAGATTTGGCAAGTGGTCGAATGCATGTCACGAAGCCGGTCTCCAAACACTTCAGGAAAGCAGGGAATGGACGGAGGAAAAATTGATTTCAATTATTCAAGAGGATGCTGAAGACGGTATTGCTCCGTCCACGTCCGACGTGTCTTATATTGCGTCCGTCTATAATTATTTTGACTCCTGGACAGAGGCCTGTCATCAAGCGGGAGTAAAAACAAAAAAAGAAATGAATACATGGTCGAAGGAACGGGTGGTAAAAGAGATTCGAAACCATTCTTCAGACGGAGTAGCCCCGTCAACAAATAAGGAAATGGAGCTGTATCGCAAAGCCAGGAGAAAATTCGATTCATGGCAGGAGGCCTGCGAAGCCGCAGGAGTGGAAGCGATGCAATATCGGTCTGTAGGCTCTAACAGATGGAATCGGGACAAAATTATCAGGAAAATAAAAGAACAATCCGAAAACGGAGTGGCACCGAAAACGTCACCGGATAGCAACCTGTACAAGGCCGCGAGACGATATTTCGACTCCTGGCAGGACGCCTGCAAAAAAGCAGGCGTCATGACGGTAAAAGAAGCAGAAGAAACCTCGTCCGATTCGGAATGAATTCCGAAAAACGGCGATATTTCTCGTCGACAATGCACTTTTGACGGCATTGCTTCCTCAGAATTCCTTGACCTTCGCCGAAATAAAGATGCTGAAAATGCGGATTTCTCGCGTAGTCATGTTAGAACGGTTGTTCTTGTCATAGAAGTTCCGGCCGGGATCTGCGGAAGCTGTGGAGAACCCTTTATCAGTGGTTACGTCACGGACCGGGCAATGGATTCCGTGAAAAAATTTGGATCTTCTGCATTTTGATTAGTTGCTATCCGTTTCTTTTTTCACCTTTAGCTTGAAGTATTCCATATCTCGGTAGCCGTAGCTTCTTCTGAATAGCACCTTGATTTTGTTGTTAATCCATTCCAGCTTGCTGGTACCCACCTTGTGGTCGCAGTGATTCTTAATTCCCTCCCGATAATCATCAAGTCGTCCTGCAAAATTCTGTACGGGTGGGCTGT
>CAZSFH010000196.1:0-1151 GCA_964606115.1 uncultured Planctomycetia bacterium
CGGGACGTGTCGGAGATACGCCGTTGCCGGGATCCGGAACCTATGCGTCGGAGGCGGGGGCGGTCGCGGCCACCGGTGACGGAGAGGCGATTATGAGATCGGCCGTCTCCAAAACCCTGGCGTCCCGAATGGAACAGATGGAGGCACAGGAAGCAGCGGAACGAACGATCAGGGAGGTGGAGAAACAGGGGGTTTCCTGTGGGGTTATCTGTGTGGATCGTCAGGGAAACCTCGGGTCTTCATTTAATACGAAGACCATGGATGTGAGTCTTCGAACCACCTGATTTCGACCTTTTCCCGACGGATTCCGGATGGTCGACGTAATGGGTTCTGAGCGTCAGGTTCCTGTTTTCTCGTGAAGTTTTTCTTTCAGGTGTTCGATGACGCTCCGGAATTGCTTTTTCTCCTGAACCCGGTTCTTGATTTTGTTGATCGCGTAGTGGACCGTGGAATGGTTCTGGATGTCGAAGTAGGAGCCGATCTCGGTCTGGCTGTGATCGGTGAGACGGCTGGCAAGATAGATGGCCACGTGGCGGGCGTCCGCGGCTTCTTTGGATTGGTCCCCGGACGTCAGTCGTTCCTGATCCACCTCGAAGAAGGAACTGACGTATTCCTGGATCAGGGGAACAGAAACCGAATTATCGCGGGGGTATCCCGAACTTGAATTTTCCAGTACGTCCCGAGCTTCATCAATCGAGAGATTGTTCTGATCCTCCAGACGGACGACGGCGGCGATCGCTGAAATTGCTCCCTCCATTTCACGCACACTACCTGAAATGCGAGCGATATACGCCTTGATTTCCGGGTTGATATCGATGTTTTTTTGCTTGAATTTTCGTTCGACAATCGTCATGGCGGTTTCCTGTGCAGGCTCGTTCAGACTGGTTGTGAGTCCCCACTTAAAACGAGACATGAGCCGATCCTCGAGGCTCGGGAGTTCCTGCGGCGGACAGTCGCTTGAAAGGACAATCTGGCTGTGGGCGTTGTAGAGAGCATTAAAGGTATGAAAAAATTCTTCCTGGCTGCCGGATTTGTTGGCGAGAAAATGGACGTCGTCAATCACCAGCAGATCGACGTCCCGTAGGTGTTTCCGCACCGAATCGATGGATTCGTTGCTGATGCCGTTGATGTAAAGATTGACGAACGTTTCG
>CAZSFH010000196.1:1161-5506 GCA_964606115.1 uncultured Planctomycetia bacterium
AGGTACAACAGGGTTCGCCCGTCGTGTTCGTTCTGATAAGCGTGGCAGAGCGCCTGCAGAAGGTGGGACTTTCCCAACCCCACCGCTCCGTGTATAAAAAGAGGGTTGTACGCTTTGCCCGGTTGTTCAAGAACCGACAGGCAGGCGGCGTGCGCGAGCCGGTTGCACGGACCGACAACGAACTCTTCAAATCGATAATCGTCCCGAAGGGAAAGGGAATATCCGGGAAGTGGGGAGGACGAGTTTGACCCATTCTGACGGGCGGCGGAGGAAGAGGACGAGGACCGACGGGTACCGTTTCTGATCCTTCCGGAAGAGGTTCCGTCGGAAGGGCTTCCATTCGTTTTCGGGGGCCGAGCCGGCTGCTTCCCAGAGGTGGACTCCGTATCCCCCTCCGGCTCGCCGTTGATGACGAGCGAGACGTCGTTTCCCAGAACTTTTTGAACGGCGTTTTGAAACAGATCCCCAAAACGCTGTTCAAAATATCGCGCCTGGGTGGCGTTTCGAAGACGAATTTTCAGCCGGTCTTCCTCCTCGAGAAAAAACGAGACATCCTCGGACCAGCTTTCCAGCACGTCCGGTTGTTCCAGCTGTCGCTCAACTTCCGAACGGATGCTGGAACGCGTCTCCGTATCGACGGTGTTCATATCCCCTCCAATTTATAAAACCCCTCCAAAAACAGGCCAAATTCGGATTTTTTTCGGAAATCGACTTTCCGGGTTACTTCAATTCAGACCTGTTTCAGGTCCGTGTAATCCGACCCAATTTCAATGCTGTGCTATATAAAATATAGGCGTGGTTGCTCGGTGTCAAATGGAATTCTGAACGAAAATCAACGGGGAATGAGCTAACTTTATGATGCTTATCATGTTAACTCAAATTAACGGGTTCCAGATTCGCTGAAGTCGATTTTCAGTCGATTCCGGATTCGACGGAGAGGGCGAAATCGGTGGATTTTATTCCGAATCCACGTTGACCATCTCGCGAATCACCGGCTCCAGACCGTGAAACACCCGGGTCATTTTTTCATCGTTCAGGGTTTCCGGAAGATCCGAAGGGCG
This sequence comes from uncultured Planctomycetia bacterium, assembly GCA_964606115.1. Taxonomy (GTDB): domain Bacteria; phylum Planctomycetota; class MHYJ01; order CAYXQY01; family CAYXQY01; genus CAYXQY01. The sequence goes on from CAZSFH010000196.1 coordinate 2,223, forward strand.
GTGATAGTTCGGGTTCCGGAAGACGGCCGTATCAGTTACCATAATACCCGGATATCCTTCCTGCCAGAACGACCAGTGATCCGACCATCCTACACCTGAAATCCATCCGGGAGGAGCTCCCCCTTCCGACGGGACCTTCGCGTGTTTTCGAAAGACGGCGATGGCGTTCCGCACGTGATCCCCGTTCGAATAGTTGCCGACGAACGCGATAAAGTTGCCCGTGGATGGATAGAACCATGAAACGGGAAATGGATAGTCCTGGCTTCCCGGCTCGCTGGAAAAGTAGCCCAGCATCTCAAGGCTCATCATTTCCACGATGTCTTCGTCCCGCTGTTTTGCTCGCCGAGCGTATACTCGGCTCCCCATCTTTTCGGTATGGAAAAAGGGAGGTTCCTCGTTCACGAACGCCACGAATCTGAGCGTGCGGTCCGTATGTGCGTCCCGGAATCTTCGGGCTAACTCCAGAAGTCCCGCAACGCCGGAAGCATTATCATCCGCCCCCGGGTTTGATGCGGTATCGTAATGCGCTCCAATCACCACAATTTCCTCCGGACGTTCCTTTCCACGTTGTTCCACCACCACGTTGGCCACGGTTTTCCCCTGGGCCTTATAGGTTTGTTCACGGGGCTGGTATCCCATTTCGGAGAACTGGTCCTGGATATACGTTCGAGCGCGGTTCAATTGCTCGATATGATACACGTCCCGTTGACCGATGTCTCCGGCGAGTGTCGAAACATGTTTTTTGAGCCGTTTCTTCAGCGTTTTTTGCCGTGAGGTCAGGGGAGGGGGGTCGTCCTGAAACGATTCTCCGGGCATCGAAAACATGGTACAGGTGGTGAAAAACAGAAGAGAGGTCAGGGTGAGCGCAAGAAGACTCAGCCGTCCGGTCGTCGTAAGGAAAAAGAAATGATAAAATCGGCTGTACCAGTCACTGATTTCCTCTTCGGAGTTCATTTTATCATCTTTCATTTCATTTGGTCAGATGGAACAGGGCGATCATGCCGATACCGGCCAGAAGACAGGCCAGTTTGGGGATGAACATCCATGGACCGGTTTCCCGGCGCAGGTCCGGCACGAGGTCCGCGATGGCAATGTAGATAAAACTCGACGCTGAGATACACATGACGTAGGGAAGAAGAGCACTTTTGTCGGTCAGGACCAGATAGAGCAACAGTGCTCCAAGCAGAGCGGTTAACCCTGAAATCAAGTTATAAAGTAGCGCTTTCCGAACTGGAAATCCCTGGCGGAGAAGAATCGCAAAGTCACCTACCTCATGCGGGATTTCATGGGAAATCACACTGAGCGAGGTCGCGACGCCCAGCGGAACGGACGAGATAAATGCAGCGGCAATAATGGCTCCGTCCACAAATTTGTGAAACGCATCCCCGATCAGAATCATCACGCCCGCATGATCAGAGTTCGAATGCCCCGGTTCCGGATTGTGATCGTGGTCCGTTCCATGGTCGTGGCTGTGATGCCAGATAATGCCCTGTTCCAGCACGATGAATAGCACGATACCGATCAGCACGGTCAGAAACCCCCGGTGGTTGGGCATGTGTTGAAGAGCACGGGGAAGCAAACCGAGAAAGGCCGCCCCCAGGAGAGTTCCGGTGGCGAAGCTGATCAGATATGGGATCAACTGTTCCCGCACCCGTTCGGGGATCAGCAGCATAACGCCTGCCAGTCCGATGGCACCTGCGCTTCCCAGTAACGAAAAGCCAAGAATCCAGAAGATCCGATAAGAATCTAAGGACATTCTACCTCCGATTGACAGCAGGAGCGATCCAGTTGCCGTACAATGTTCTGCCCGGTCATGATCTCACAAAAATTGAAACCTATCGAATGAGAGGATAGGATGCAACGCCTATCGGACGATGAGTTTCCGGTTCTCTTGCAGTCATAATGGTCGACGTTGCTTTCGGATCGGTTCACTGGAACCATTAAACGTTTTAACATGAAAACGCGTGAAATTCGCAACTTCAGCAATTCGATCGTCGCCATGCCGTTCCCGCCGGGGGTCCGGAGAACGATATGATTGTTGGGGTCGACGCCGGAGGAACGAATGTGGATGGGGTGTTGATGAAGGAGGGGACGATTGTAAAGAAAGCGAAGTCCCCGCTCTCCAGTACGAGGGATGCCGTAGGCGATGTGCTTGATTCGGTCCTGACCGGAATCAATTCCGAGCAAATTGATCGGGTGGTCCTCGCGACGACCTTGCTTCTGAATGCGGCGGTAGAAGATCGGCTTCCCGAGTGTTCAAATCTTTTAATTCCGGGACCTGGATTAAGTCCCGAGCTCGCGTTTCACGGGGAGGAAAATATCGTGTGTTCGGGAAGTGTGGATCATCGGGGTCGGATTACCGAGGACCTGGACATTCCCAGGTCTCCCTCCCATCCGGTCGTCGCCTTGACCGGCAAATTCGCCTCCCGCAATCCCGAACTTGAACGTGAAGCCGTGGAACAACTTGACGTGGCCCCGGACCAGCTGGCGCTCAGTCACGAAGCGGGCGGACAGCTCGGGTTCCCGGACCGGGCTGCTACAACGGTGTTCAATGCCAGGGGAAAATCGATTCTTTCCTCACTGACCGAGGATCTCCAGGAGATTGTTGAGGATCGAGGACTCCACGCATCGCTTTTTTACCTCAAAGGAGACGCGGGGATGCTTTCGGACGAGCGAATTCAGAAAGCTCCCTCCCATACCGTCCGCGGTGGACCCGCCGCCAGCGCACTCGGGCTGATCGCCCTCACGGGGGTGCAAGACGCGGTATGCGTGGACGTGGGAGGCACCACGACGGACCTGACGTTCGTTCGAGACGGGTTTCCATTACTTGAAGACGGGTACCGGGCCGGGGAGTGTTACAGCATGTATCGGGTGGTAGCTTCCTCGGATCTTGCGGTGGGGGGGGATACGCTGATCGGCGATGAGGGTCTTTCCGGTCGGCGCGAAGGACCCGCCGCAGCGTTCGGGGGGGATCATCCCACGCCGACGGATGCCCTGCACGTAGATTCGTCATTTGAGGAAGGAGATGGGGCGGCAGCACGGCAGGCGATGAGCCAGCTGGGACATCCCGAGCAGCAATCGCAGGACGTTGTGGGAGACATGGTGGAGATGATTTGTCAGGAATTGAACCGGATGGCCGAGCGTTCCGGAGAGCGTCCGGGAATCCTTCTCGCCGGGGGGGTGCTTGCGCCGGCCCTGGTGGATCGGATCGTCGAGCAGCTGGATTGGGTGGAAGAGGGACGGGCTCCGAAACATGCGGATGTGGCCGGTGCGGTCGGGTGTGG
>CAZSFH010000197.1:0-5484 GCA_964606115.1 uncultured Planctomycetia bacterium
ACCCGTCGATCTCCGAGATGTCGGAGACCAGTTGCGATGCTCGATCTTCAAGTTCATCGAGGTTTATAGAAAGCATCCGGTAGACGGGGAGCTCCTCCGCCCATCGGTCCGGCTGGAGGTACAGCTGGAGTGTTTTTTCCAGGGCGGTCAAAATGAGTTTGTCAAGCCGCAGAGCACGGAACAGCGGATGGTTTCGAAGCTGATCGATCAGCTCCTTTCGTCCCGCGATCAGGCCGGCCTGGGGACCGCCCAGCAGTTTGTCTCCACTGAACGAGATGAGGTCCGCTCCCTGATCGATTCGTTCGGCCGCCACCGGTTCGTGGCCGAGGCCGAATTGGGAGACATCCACCAGCGCCCCGGATCCGAGATCTTCCACGGCAAGCAGATCATGTTCCCGGGCAAGTTCCGAAAGTTCTCCGATCGATACGTCCTCCTGAAAACCGACGATTCGGTAATTGCTCGTATGCGCTTTCATCAGGAGGGCCGTGTCGGGGCCGATGGCGGAGCGGTAGTCGGAAAGATGGGTTTTGTTGGTCGTGCCCACCTCCACCAGCGTGGATCCGCTCTGTTTCATGACGTCGGGGATCCGAAACGAACCGCCGATCTCGACGAGTTCTCCCCGTGAAATGATGACCTCCCGGTCCCGTGCGAAGGCGGAGAGCAGCAGAAACACCGCCGCCGCATTGTTGTTGACGGCCGTGGCGGCCTCGGCGCCGGTGATCTCGCGGAGAAAATCCGCAACCCGGTGTTCGCGGCGGACTCGTTCCTTGTCCGACCGATCCACGGCCAGCAGGCTGTATCCGAGGTTTACCTCCCGGACGTGATCCAGTACGGATTCTCCCAGAACCGCACGACCGAGCCCCGTGTGAAGGACGACGCCCGTTCCGTTGACAACCCGGGTAATCGATGGCTCACGGGTCGTTTTCAGGTGCTCCCGAACGTGTTCGAGAATGACGTCCGGCCGGACGGCGTCCGAAAGTTGTTCTTCCGCCCGGCCGTTTTCTCGTATTTTCTCGCGGAGCCGGTCGAGATATTGGTTGATCTGCCGGCGAACCGCATCCCGCCCGTGCTGTTCACACAGTTCCCGGGCGAGGGACTGCTGCAGAAGCTCATCGACGGCCGGGATGTTTCGCAACAGCTTTTCACTCATCCGGGTCCTCCTGGGATCACGTTCGATTCAAGACCGGTTTTGCTGGGGTTTTCAGTAGAGTGACGTTTGTTCTTCACGGTTTTGTTCCGGTTCGGTTTCCTCCAATTCCTCTGTGTTTCGGTTCCCGGTAGGATACGGGGAGCTGGAGGAAAAGGGATGGGGGGTGGTTCGGGACGACGTCAGGCGTGCGTTCGGGTTCGAAAACAGATCAAATCGCTCAGCGTCTTCCCGGGAATCCCCGGAAGCCGGCTGAGCGGATTCCGGTATCGACTCGGCCTCCGGCTGATCCTGATCTTCCTGCTGGTCCTTGTGTCCTTCGTAATCGAAATCAAGCAGATCGTAGTTCTCGTCGGCCCGGTGTTCCACGACGGAACCTCCATCTCCCTCAACGCGGCTCCGGTATTCCCCGAGGATCCGGTCCTCGAGTTGTTCCCGGAACGATTCCTGGATGGGAAACGCGATGTCCGTGTGGGATTCCTCTGAATCATAATGGCCGCTGTCCCCCCGTTCCCCAAATTTTTTTCCGCATCGATCACAGTAGTTGGCGTTCCGGAAGACGCGGTTATCACAGTTGTAACAGGGTTTGGTCAGTTTCCGGGACGGCATGGCGACGAACAGGCCGTGATTCCCTTCGATCACCTTGAAGTTTTTTACCACGAACTGATCGTTGATGGTCATGCTGCAGAACGCTCGAAGTTTCCCGGTGGGATTATCGACGATGTCCAGCTGGATGTTCGATATTTCCATGTTTACGTTTACGAAAGTGGTTCAAATGGATGCCACTCGTCCGGCAGTGTTTGAACGGTAAAGATTTTGAACGGGGTCGTCAGGGAACGAGACGAAAACCGATCGTGTTCTTGTTGAATCTGCTCCGAATCGGGACTGACAAAAAAAACCGTGGAGCCGGATCCGGACAGCAGAGGCGTCCCTTCGCTGATCCGTCGCACCTCTCGAAAGAACGTTTCCAGTTCCGGATACACCTCGAACGCCGGCTGCTGAAGTCGATTGAACAGGTTCTTATCGCTCCAGTTCTCCCGCTCCTTCAATTCGGAAAGACTAACACGCATCGGGTCGGAATTCAAGAATTTTGCCGCTTTTTCGTACACTTTCGGCGTTTCACATTGGATATCGGGAATCAGGAGAAGCAGGTGAAGGGGATCCGGTAGAGCGGCCTTTTCCGTGATTTCCCCTCGACCGCGGCAGATGGACGCCCCGGGGGTCAAAAACGCGTTGACGTCCGATCCGATCGAAGCACCGACGTCGAGAAGAGTTGACCGGTCGAGGTTCAGCCCCAGCAGTCGATTGACGCCGAGCAAACAAGCGGCGGCGTTGGAGGAGCCTCCGCCGAGTCCCGATCCGGGGGGGATCCGTTTGTCAATCGTCACTGTGATGCCCTGTTCGAGATCACAGTGGTCTCTCAGGGCAACCAGAGCCCGGTGGACAAGGTTTCCGGATCCGTTCGGAATGTCCGGGTGCGAGCACCGGACCCGGATGTCCGGAGAGGCTTCGATCCTGATTCGGTCGAAGAGAGAGATCGGCGTGATCAGGGTTTCGATTTCGTGATAGCCGTCGTCCCGTTTTTTCAGCACCTCAAGAAACAGGTTCACTTTTGCGGGGGACCGGAGACGCATGAGATTTTGTAAACGATTTCGGAAGTTGTTAGCATGAGAATGGTATACTCGCTTCTTCCGCTCATTCGGGCGTTCGGTCCCTTCAGAAACGAGAACAGCGGAGAGGCCGATCGAAAGAAAACCACCCCTTTCATTTTATCCGCATCAGACGATGTTTAACAAGCTTGACAGTATGGAGGAACGCCTGGAGGAAATAGACGAAATGCTCCAGGATCCGGATACCATGGCCCGTGTGGAGGACGTGGGGGAACTACATCGGGAACGGGGGCAGCTGGAACCGCTCGTGACCTGTTACCGTGAATACAAGGAGGTGCGGGAGGAGATGCGCGACCTGAAAGCGATGGTGGAAGACGACACGGACGAAGATTCGGAACTGGTCGCGCTTGCCGAGGAGGAACTGGAGGAGCTGCAGGAGCGGGAGACGGAACTCAAAACAGAGCTGGAGGACCGCCTTCTGGAACAGCAGGAACAGGAGGCCAATAAATGTATTGTTGAGATCCGTGCCGGTGCGGGGGGCGACGAGGCCGCGCTCTTTGCGCAGGACCTGTTTTCGATGTACCGAAGATACGCCGAGGAACACGGGTGGGACGTCGAGATCATCGACGAAAGCAGGACGGACATGGACGGGATTCGATCGATTACCTTTTCCGTTGAAGGACCCGGAGCGTACGCGACCTTTCAGTTCGAGAGCGGGACCCACCGGGTCCAGCGCGTCCCCGAAACCGAATCCGGGGACCGAATTCATACCTCAACCAGCACGGTCGCCGTTCTCCCCGAGCCGGAGGACGTGGAGGTGGAGCTGGACGAGTCCGACGTGGAATTTTCCGCGATGCGATCATCGGGACCCGGCGGTCAGAACGTCAACAAGGTAGCGACGAAGGTCCGACTCGAACACAAACCGACCGGCCTGACGGTGGAGTGTCAGACGGAAAAGTCCCAGCACCGGAACCGGGAGCTGGCGATGCGGCTGCTCCGGACCCGGCTGCACGAGAAAAAGAAGAAAGAACAGCAGAAGAAACGGGAGGAAATCCGCCGGAACCAGATCGGTTCGGGAGAACGGAGTGAAAAGATCCGGACCTACAACTTCCCTCAGAATCGCATTACCGATCATCGGATCGAGCACACGACCCATAATCTCGAGGATTTCCTGGACGGCGAGATGGACGATCACCTCGAGAAGTTAAAAGAGGTGAACCGCCGCAAAAAACTAGAAAACCTGAGCGCCGACGAAGAAGCGGAACCGATTTTATAACAGGACCAACCTGATCATGACCGGGCCTGGAACCGTTCGAGAAGCGCTTCGCTGGGGAACGTCGTTACTGCGCGACCACGGCATCGAGGCCCCGCGCCTGACCACCGAACTCCTTCTGGCCGACTGTCTGAATACGGATCGGATGAAGCTTTTGCTGAAGAGACACCGGGAGCTTTCGAACGAAACCGTTCTTCATTTCCGACGATCGATCGACCGGCGCATCAACCGGGTGCCTCTGGAGTATATTACAAACCGCGCGGAGTTTTTCTCTCGGCCGTTTCGGATCGACGAACGGTCCATGATCCCGCGGCCCGAAACCGAAGTTCTGGTGGAGAAAGCACTGGAGCTTCTTCCGGAGGCGACCGGCCCGGACGAATCCGCTGAAATCTGTGACCTCGGGACCGGAAGTGGGGTCATCCTGATCACGATGTTGCTGGAAAACCCGGGATTCACGGGTCTGGGGATTGATGTCTCGGACGAGGCCCTTGAGCTGGCGGAAGAGAACGCGCGGCGTCACGGCGTGCGCGACCGGATCACATTTCTGAACGGAGATTTCCTCTCGTCCGAGCTGCGGAACCGCCTGTCCGAAAGCGGTCCCTTCGACGCGATCCTGACCAATCCCCCCTACATCGACCCCGAGGAGTTTTCGGAACTTCAACCGGAAGTGCGGAAGTTCGAACCGGAGGAAGCTCTACGAGCTCCCTGTGATCGACGTGAGCTGTATCGGCGACTCTGTGAGCTTTCCGTGGAGCTTTGCCGGACGAATGGTCTTTTCCTGATGGAGATGTCCGAGTTCGATCGACCCTCACCGGACCGATTCCAGCAAAAATATGCGTTCTCCCGCGTCGACATTGTGGAGGATCACCGGAACGTCCCCCGAATCCTGATCGGACGTCTCTGAATCGGCCGTTTCCTGACACCACATTTTTCATCGTCCTCCGGCGTTTCGTCTACGGACGGGTTTCCGATGACAAATGGCGCAGCGGGCGGCCCGTTTTCGAAGACCCCGATCTTGCGCATCTTTAATTTCGACGAATCTCCGTGTTATCGGGCACGTTGTTCTCGCGTTGTCATGCTGAAAGGACTCGTGCGCTCCGTAAGATCCCGGCGAGGGCAGCGGAAAGAGCTGGACCGGAAGACATTCAGCTCAAACGAATCTCAAACAGGTCCTCCTCCCTCTTCCCCTCCACTTAACGTTACAACCACGTAACGAAGAAAACGTAACACCGTTACGAAATAGTAACATTTTTTTTGTTGTTGATCACCGGCGTTCCGGAATCGGGAATCCAGGGGGTGGAAATGGAGATGTTTGATCGGTGGTAATGAGCGTGGTTTAATGAACTTTTCGTTCAATTTGTTCGTGAGTGGCCGACGGATCGGAACTGTTGGCATTAAATTTGCAATCATACCTGTCCGAAGGATTTGATCTCCAGGCTGCGATCCTTCCCGAT
>CAZSFH010000198.1:0-5463 GCA_964606115.1 uncultured Planctomycetia bacterium
CTTGCGAAACACGGAACGTCGTAAACGGATCCGCTCCTGCTTCAAGAAGTCGCTTCACCACTTTCTTATGACCTTTGATGACGGCCGTTACGAGCGGCGGGTTTCCATCTATTCCTTCTGAATCCGTTGGATCCACCTTTTCTCCGTTTTCCAACAAGGAATTGACTATTTCAATATGGCCTTTCTTCGATGCGATCATCAGGGGCGTCTGATCTTTCAGGTTATCCACATTCGCGTTTGCTCCTTTTTTCAGCAGGTATTTCACCAGGGCCGAATGCCCTCTTTCAACTGCTTTAATCAAGGGAGTTTCATTCAATTTATCTTTCTTGTTTACCTTACTCCCGTGCTCCACCAACAATCTCGCAATTTCCAGACGATTATTCCTGACAGCAATATGTAGAAGTGACGTATCAGAATTTTCATTCGTTATCTCTGCCCAATCTTTGAGCACAACTTCGAACGTATCCTCCCCAGTAGAACGTGAACGTACAGCAGATTTCAACAGATCTTTTTTCTTTTCTGTCTTTACGTCTTTCCCTTTCTCCAACAGTATTTTCACGACGCCTTCTCTGTCATATGATAAAGCTCGTTTGATCGCCATCGGTCCCCGTTCGGGATTCACACTCGTATCCGCACCATGTTCCAGCAGAGTCTTTACAACGTCCTTGTATCCCTTTTCCGAAGCTGACGTCATTGCCGTTTCATAGTTCGAATCCCCGGTCACGTTGACGGGAGCCCCATTCTTCAACAGCGGTTCAACCATTTTCAGATGTCCATTATCAATTGCAAGATCAAGCGTCGTATTACCAAGTTGATCTCTGAGCGCCGGATCCGCCCCGTGTTTCATCAACACATCCGCAATTTTTTTAAACCCATTTTCGACCGCCTGCAATAACGCCGTCTTTTTATTTCTACCCCTTTTGTTTACATTCGCGCCATTTTTCAGTAACAACTTCACAATTTCTGGATGACCAACTTTTGAAGCGAATATTAACGCCCTGTCCCCCTGGTTGTTCTCCGCGTTCACATTTACCCCTTTTTTCAGGAAAAATCGAACTATTTTTTTGTGACCGTGATAAGCTGCATTCCTAAAGCCCAACTCATAAAGACTCGTATGTTCCTTCTTCACGTTTTTTTTATTGACAAGTTTCTTCAACTTTTCGAGGTTTCCCTTATCTATGGCCCTGTACCAGGATTTGATCAGCTGTTTATTCTGTGCTTCAATTGGAAGAGAAAAGATTAAAAAAGTAAACAGGAGAATGATTTTTCGCATGATAGGGTTGATCTTGTAGACAGGCCCCATTTTATCCGTGGAATCTGTGCCAGTTGACACGTTGTCTTGAGCTTTCACGGTCCTTTGAATTGAATTATATATTTAATTACCTCTATACTACTAATTATACTATCTTCTCCCACCTAAAAAAAGAAGTGTATCCAATAAAGGATGTCAGCAGTCAGGCGTAAGATTAGACAGGTAAGTTCACCTAATACGGTGCCTAGTCTAATCCCCTTTGTATTTAGGATTTTTTTGTAGTTTCATCTTGATAGTTTTTTTTCGGTGCAATTAATTTTGTTTAATTCATATTTTGAAAGATGCAATCTACTTGTCTTTTCTATTGTTTAACTTCAGATTGTAAGTGGAACCATTTTTTAGGTCAGACCTCGTTATTTTTTTCTCGATCGGAAGATATTTTAATTTTTCTTCCTTATCTGCGTATGCCGCAGATACATCCATAAATATTTTTAAATATGAACCATCATCAAGTTTCTTAAAAGTCGGTTTTGAATAGGGTTCCGTTATACCTACTAAACATTTTGCTTTTGATAACTTTACATTCTCCGTGAACTGAATCATTCCATTGTTCTTGTACATTTCAATAGTTAAGGTATATTTTTCGTTAAATGACTTAATATCGGTTTCAAGTCCTTCTATTTTAATATTATAAACTACCCCTTTGTACAATGTTATTTTTCCTCTTACCGTCTTTTGGGGTGAACCAGTGATGTATACTGCTGATTTTTTTTCCGGGTACGTTCTTCCGGTACCATAATCGATATACCCCTCTTTTTCCGCATAAAATTCTACTGGCAACCTTTTATATTTTTTCTTTAGATTATCATTGTATACCCATAAGTTAAACTCAACAACTCCGTCTTTGTTCGTCCGGTGATCTCCGAAGATGATCGGCTGTCCCGAGCGTTGGACTCGTTTTATTATTTGCGAAGGTGTAAACCTTTTTGGGAATCGATCTTTCAAACTATTCTTAGTAAAATTCATTCCAAGAGTTCCTACATATGCGTCTTGTATCGGCCTTCCCTTTGAATCCTTAACAACGACTTCATATTTGTAAATATCCTCATCTGAAATATCAAATTGTTTTTTAAAATTGATTTCTTCAATACTTCTATTGTCTGTCCGTTTCTGAGATGAGTTATTTTGTTGTGCCCAAGCATGATTTGTTAAAACCCTAAACATAATAAACATTGAGGCCACAAATAAAAGAAAATATGTGAATTTAAATAAATTGAAGGCAAAGTACTCCTTCGAACCAGACGTTGCTTTTTCGATACAACAGTTTATTTTGCTCATTTTATTACTCCCTATAATTTTTTTGTGAATAAATGAAAGAAGTAAAGATGTCTCGCTTCTTCAGTTATTTGCCTCATTTTTTTGACCACCTTTTAATGACTGAATAATAGGTTTTAATTTCACATTATGTCTGTTTTTTAAAATTCTTTTCTGTTGTTGTATGTTTTTAGCTTTTCTTAAATCGTCTACAAGCTTATTAAACCTCACCTCAAAAAGCCCCTTCTTTTTTTTCAATTGTACAATTTTCTCCAGTCCTTTTTTTGTAAACTTATCATCGGTTTCTTCATCTTCGATAAATGACTGATCAATATATGGTACCACTATCGACTTATTATTCTCGGGATTTTTTGACTCTTTGCATACAAATAAAGTGATATAAGCAGCCTGACTGGCGAATGCTGATTTTGCAACCATCCGTGCAGCATCTGAATATCCCTTGGCAGTTCCATTGCCTGTCATATTTATCTCCACAGGACCTTTTCCCTGTTTAAGCATGGCGACTCCATCTAACGATCCATTTTTGATATCCTTATTTGTCTTTTTAAAGAGTTCATTCTGATCGTTTACAATTGTTACATTCGTTTTCGCAGCAACATCTACTTTTTTTGGCTTGCTGTTCTTCCCGTCCAGATTAATTTGGATTTCATTATTATATTTTACCTCGGATACTAAATTCCATGGGCGTTCTAAAAGGGGCTTAATCTGATTCTGAATAAATGTAAGCAGTTTCAGGATGCCCGACTTTTTCAACGCTTTCTTTACATTCTTTGTGGTAATTTTATTCAGTACCTGATCTACCATCGTAGCAAGGGTATGCATGGTTTTAAGCTTACTTTTATTTTTTTCAGGATTGAACACAAATTTCGTATCAGCACCAGCCATGCCATACGCAGTTGTCATTACTTCTGACTCACAATCAGTTACATCTTGATTTCCTGCCTGACAGGATAATTTGTGCTTCAGTGATCCGTTCTCATTACTTGTAATTGTATCCCCCTCTTTATTTGCGGTTTTCATAAATGTAAGGGAGTTAACACTTAATTCGAACTCAATAAAGTCATCATTTTCTTTAAATAAATCTTCAAAATCAACATCAACATTGAAATTGAATTGGAGATCCAAAGTGACCCAACCCTCAGGATATGATGCACCTGAGAAGACGGGTCCCTGAGGTGCAACTACAACAAGGCCTGGAATAATCGGATAAGATAATCCTGTTGTCGAAAAAACTGGTTGATATGGATCCACAATCACCTTTTGCTTTTTTCCATTCTTCTTTTTCAATGTAAATTTGTCTGGTTGCTCTAATTTATTTATATCATTAAGCCGATCATTCACTTCCTCCTCAGTTTTTCTTATAGAATTTGCTATATTTTTTATCCCTTCCACCACACCTCCTACCTGTTCTACGTATTCTCTTACTTCGCTTGTCGAATCCCCTTTTTCACTATTGCCGCCTTCCTTTCCGTCCTTACCATCCTTATCGTTTTCTTTATCGTCTTCACCTTCTTCCTCTTCCTCTTCTTCATTAATTTCTACCTCATCATCTTCTTCTGTTTTCTCATTATCTGTTACTTTTAAATCTACACTTTCTACATCATCAATATCATCAATCCTTGTAATTGATTTTTTAATTTCAAATTTTCCAAAATCCAGATTCCCCGATGTGACTAATTTACATCTTTGAACGGTCACTATGATACTATCAGATGATCCAGCTAAGTCCGTGTTTTCCTCTCCCTTAACCACCACACTAATCCTTCGGTCTTTTATTTTCTCTTTTTGTGTAACTTGAATTCCCTCCACAAAGAATACCTCTTTCCGATTATCTTCTGAGAAGCCAAGGTCGGCTAAATTACCGTACGTTTTCGGAGGAATATAACTTCCTCCCTCGTCAATTGACTCCTCACTTCGCATTTTATTTCCATCCTTCGTCCACAACCGTAATTTCCCTTTCTCCGGTAAAAATCTGGTTCGTGCCTGTTTGCTTTCCTTTGATACGAAAGATTTTTTTGATACGAGTGCCTGACTTAAAGGTTTTACATTGGAAGGGTCTGATGCACTGTATTTTATTTGTAGTTTAGCCGAACTTATTTTTATCCCCTCCGGTATTTCCAGCACAAATGGTACGAACTCTTCATTCTCAATTTTATCCTTCTTACTTTTCTTCACTCCATTTTGATCAAAACCATGGGCAAAATCCGGTACGTTATCTTTGTCGTCATCATCAAAATTGGCAAGAATTTTTTTGCCAGGCCTTGATGGATCATTTTCAATCCGATCCTCCTTTTTCGTCCGGGCCGGCTCTTTGAACTGATCATTATTATCACTGTCCACGTCTAAGTCAATTTGATCCACGGTCAGCAGGTTGCTGCTCTTGACCGGGTGCTGGATGGAATCCCTTATTTCTTCGGCCTCCCCCGTGATCGGAATTGGCTGGTCGTTGGTTTGATCAAACACACGTGCACGTTGAGGATTACTTCCGTCCTTCGGATCCGGGTGGCGTACTTCCAGATCGTTTAGCTCTTCTTTGGCGCATGCGGCACAGATTCGGAAGTTGTCTAAATTCTCTTTCGTCACCTGGAACTGCACTTTCGCTACGCCCTTTTTGTTTGTCTCATCATACACCACGTCGGAGACGTTTTTCTTTTCGCGTCGCTCCTGGGTGGGCTCCAACAACCCTTTTCCGGGGATATATACGGTCGTTCCGTTTCTTGTGATTTTTCCGCCGCCCCGGTTGTCCGGGCCGTTCTCCGGGTCTCGTTTGTTGTTGGTGTGCACGGGATTGTCCACGTCAAACGGTCGAAAATATACTTTCTGCCCCTGCTGGCCCGAAGCCACTTTCGCTTCGATTCGGACGATGTCTTTGCGTA
>CAZSFH010000199.1:0-3562 GCA_964606115.1 uncultured Planctomycetia bacterium
ACGGCCCGTTTACGAAGAACCCGATTTTGGGCATCTTTATTTCGGCGAATCTCTGCGTCATTGTTCGTCAACAATGCACTTTTTCGGCATTGCTTCCTCAAAATTCCGTGATCTTCACCGAAATAAAGATGCTGAGGTTGCGGATTTCTCGCGTTGTCATGCTAAATACGTCCGATGATTCCCCCATCTCATCTCTCGTTCAAGACCTCCCGCTCAGGTCAGACCGGGTCAGGTTCAAGCTTCTGACAGCCGGGGCAGTAATACGTGCTCCGCTGTCCCTGTTTGAATCGCTGGATGGTTTCCCCGCAGGTCCCGCAGGTTTCGCCTTCCCGATCATACACCCGGAGACGGTGCTGGAAATTTCCCGGCCGGCCGGCAGGGGTTTTATACAACTGATCGAACGAGGTCCCTTCATGTTCGATCGCTGTTTGGAGAGTGTCGCGAATACTCGAATTTAAATTTTCCAGTTCCTCCGAGGCCAGGGAACGGGCCTTTCGTTCCGGGTGAATCCCACTCCGAAACAGTGCTTCACAGGAATAGATATTTCCGATACCGGCAATTCGTTTCTGGTCCATCAACAGCCGCTTAATTTCCCGGTCCGTGTCACAGAGCCGGTCCAGAGCCGCCGTCGTAAACGCGTCCGATAGAGGTTCGACCCCGAGCTTCGCCACGGGTGAATCCTCCTCCAGTTGTTCCGACTTCACGAGATGAAGTGTTCCAAGACGCCGTAAGTCATCCAGATAAATCGACGTGCCTCCCCCAAATTTCAGGATGATACGCGTCCGATCCCGTTCTTCCTCAAGCCAGCGACCACTCATTCGCAGATGATTAACGAGGGTGTAAGAAGCAAATTGAAACAGCAGATACTTTCCGCGTCGCCTGATGCACGCAAGCCGATGATCGATTAGCGCTGTCCGCAGTTCCGATTCCGTACAATTCCGCAGCAACCGTTCATCACGGACCTGAAGGTCATTCAGGCGTTTTCCGGCAGCACTTCTATTGAGGCGACGACTGATATTTTCCACTTCCGGAAGTTCCGGCATGGTTCAGTTAATGGATCTAAACTTCAAAATTTCAGAATCGGATGACCACGATAAAAACCTGGTTTTCACAAACATCCGAAAAAGGAGCGAACAGCTCTTCAAATTCTTGAAAACAGGAGAAACAGTTCTATAATAATGGAACTCAATGAAACTGACAATATTAATTTGTCGATGGATGAGCACGTACTTTCGAAAAAGAAGGTTCCAACGGAGTATGGGGTTTGCTCCGGCTTCCGGGAAACCATATGGACCTCTTCTCGTCCCGACCATCTACGCGCCTCCGGTTCGAACCTCATCCGCACCACCGAGATCCTCAAACGACTTTCTCGACCTCTGAACCTTGGCACTCCAAAGACTTTTACCCGCTGCTGATACATTTGAGGATTATTCGTCCGAAGACCTCTGGAAAGACGGGGTAGCGGGATCCACCGTGGCCCTTCTGGCGATTCCCCAGTGCATGGCCTATGCCATGATTGCCAATCTGGATCCCGTTTACGGCCTGTACGCGGGTATCGCCGGTGCGCTGTTCGGCTCCCTTTTCGGAAGTTCTCGTATCATGATCACCGGACCGACTGCGGCGCTGTGCCTTGTTGTCGGCGGGGTGATCGCCGGATACGGTGTTGGTCCAAACGAGACCGAGCAGGCGCTTCAAATCGCCGTTGTTCTCGCCTTCATGACCGGAATTCTTCAGTT
The DNA here is from genome assembly GCA_964606115.1 of uncultured Planctomycetia bacterium. Lineage (GTDB taxonomy): Bacteria > Planctomycetota > MHYJ01 > CAYXQY01 > CAYXQY01 > CAYXQY01. The sequence goes on from CAZSFH010000199.1 coordinate 1,737, forward strand.
TGCCTTTTCCCTTCTCAAAATTGGCAACCTCGCTCGCTTCGTATCAAATGCCGTCATGACCGGCTTCATCACCGGCGGTGCCACCGTCATCATCGGGGATCGAATTCTGGAACTGTTGAACATAAGCGGAGCTTCTTCCCCGTTCTTCATTGAACGTGTGCTCATCGGAGGTCGAACCCTCTTCGATAGCAGTTACGCTTTTCCGATTCTGCCCGTTCTCATCGGAACGGGAACCATCATCTTTATTTTGCTTCTCAACACCCTTGATAAACGGATCCCTTCCGGACTCATCGCTGTCATCCTCGGCTGTTTGATGACGTACGGACTATTTGGTCTGAACCATCCGACCCTTGAAACCGTAGGCAAAATTGATCAGGTACTACCCAGCTTCAGCCTTCAGGAAACGTTTTCCAAAATGAACCTCTCCGGTTATCTTGATCTTTTTCCCGGAGCGCTGGCAATCACAATTCTCGCAACCGTGCAATCCGTCTCCATTTCCAAAAGCATTGCCACGAAAACCCTTGATTCTATTAATGAGAACCAGGAACTTATCGGGCAGGGGACTTCAAACATTGCTGCCGGTCTGGTCTCCGGGTTTCCGGTCTGTGGATCACTGAGTCGCACCTTCTTTAATCATAACGCCGGAGCACAGACACAACTTGCCGGGGTGTTTCTCTCGATCTTCATGCTCCTCACCATTCTTTTTGCACGCCCCCTGATTCCCTGGATTCCCATGGCGGTGCTTCACGGACTGGTCATTTATGTCATGGCGAACGTGTATGACTGGGAGCAAATCAAAGTTGCGCTTCTCGCCACGAGGAGGGATCAGGTTGGATTTCTCTGCACGTTCCTCTCCGTGCTACTCCTGAAACTCGATTGGGCCATATACGCCGGGGTGGCCGTTTCCCTTGTCCTGTATATCCGAAAAGCCACACGTCTTGACCTGAAGGAATACATCGTCGACCATAACGGCCAGCTCAAACAGATCACGGATTACACCGAACGGATCGAACCGGCCATCGCGCTGATCGACGTGAACGGAGAAACCTTTTTTGGTTCCGCCGATCAGATCAAGGAACGAATACAGAAAATCTGCCGCGAATCCGACAAAATTAAGGTCATTATTCTCCGGATGAAAAATGCTTTGAACCTTGACATCACCGGAGCCATGGTTCTGAAAGAAATCGCACTGATGCTCAAGGAACAAGATCGTACGCTGATGGTCTGCGGGGCCACTCCTCAAATCCGCGACGTTCTCAAAGAAGCGGAGGTAGCGGACGTTATTGGAGAAGACAAAATCCTTGTGGCACAGAAAAGTCTTCTGGCCTCTTCCCGACAGGCCATCGACCGAGCCAAAGCTCACATTGATTCCGTACTGGAAGGAAAGGAGGACCGGGACGAAGAAGATCCCCCGCTCAAACACACCATGGAACACCTTGATGAAGAAATTGAAGAAAAAGGAGAAGAACTCGATGATTCCATCGAGGATCCCGTCGAGGAGGAAAAAGTCCAGCCACCGACCGATGAGGACATGGTAGAATCAAGTGAGGACTCCTGAGGTCTGCCGAAAACCGTTGAGCTCTTCATTTGAACTTCTGCGTGAATTTAATATACTTACATGTGAGATTCATTTTTCTGGAAGTTGCTGAAAAATTCGAATGGTTGAAACGAACACATGTTCAGCAACACCTCCGGATCAAAGCGCTTTGAGCTAAGCTCGATTTGACGTGAGAGTTTCTCAGGGAGCTCCTCGGCCCAGGCTAAACTGGATCCTTCCGTTCTAACCATATTCACGTTTTTCGTTCCCGCCATGCCCAAACTCGACC
>CAZSFH010000199.1:3572-4556 GCA_964606115.1 uncultured Planctomycetia bacterium
TGAGGAGAAAATTGAGCAGCTGGAAGAGAAAATTGAGGGATTGGAGGAAGTTCCGGGGTGGGAAAAGGAATGGAGGAAGTACCAGAACTATATTGAGCCGGATATCGAACGACGTAAACGCTTCGGGCAGGTATTCGACGTGACGGAGAAGGAAAACCGGTTTGAGATCACCATGTACCTGCCGAGTAAAGTGCCCATCTGCGAGGAAAAGTTTCGGTACGGGCTTCCGGACAAAATGCCGGATTACAAAGTGGATATTTCCATTCAATCCGACGGCCAGCACGTTCGGGTTTATGCTGAACTTCCCGGACCGGAAGATGTCAATCTTGCCGCTCCCGATGAAGCGTACGACCGTCACGAGGACACGAACCGCGTTCCTCACCCGTACTTAAAAAAACTCGCCGGCCGAATCTCCTCGTTTCCGGATCGCATCGAGCAGGTGTTTGAACTGAGTGAGCCGGTTGAGCGCGTGGACCATCAGTACCGGGATCACATTCTGGAGATTCGAGCCAAGAAGGCTTCTTCAGAAGACGAACAGATCTGGTCCAAATTCTTTATTATTCCCGAGAACTGTACCGGTTGTTTTAACTGTTTCCGGATGTGTCCAACCGAAGCCATCAGCGGATCCCCCCGGGAGATTCATGACATCGACCCGGAACTTTGTATTAACTGCGGTGCCTGTGGATACGCCTGTCCGTTCGATGCCATTAAGGATCAGCATGGCGAACTATACAACTTCGAAAAGCCGAAGGACCGTGCGAAGGCGAAGGTGGTTGACGAACTCTGCACCGGCTGTGAGTTTTGCGTCGATGCGTGTCCTTTTGACTGTATCTGGATGGAACAAAAAGAAGGGGAATGGCATCAACCCGTCGCCGTGGTCGACGAAGATTCCTGCACTTCCTGCAAAATATGTGAGCAGGTCTGTATCAAGGAAGCCATCATCATACCACGGGACCTCGAAGACCAGGGGGACGACGTCGGACA
>CAZSFH010000199.1:4592-5431 GCA_964606115.1 uncultured Planctomycetia bacterium
CGGAAGCCTGGCGAGATCATGGTCTCATCCCTCCCTCAGAACTGGAAGAAGCGTAACCTATTGCCCTCTCACACCTCGATCGACATCTGAAGATTTGGCGGCCAGAGAAAATTTTCCAGCTTCTCCCCGGAACAAAACGAATCCTCAGTTAACAGCAACCTCTCTTCCTCCGGATTAAACACCGTGATCATCCCGAATTCCTCCCGAAGTACATTCAGATAATTTTTCAACGTCTGCACACCGGTTTTACGAAGATCAAATCGGATACAGGGCATTTCCTCAAATTTTAAATTTGACTCGAGCCCGACGTTATTATGAGTGTAATAATGTTTTCCGAGGACGCGATATTGAATCATGCCGTCCAGCTTTTCTTCAAATAATGTTTTCAGCTGTTCCCGGGGAAGGGGGTGCTCGGGCTCTTCAAAATCTGGATCTTCGCGATCCCCTCTAAACACGTAAATATGTCTTGCCACGACGGTCCCGAATGTAAAATGTGATGACTATTATTGACTGACAGTGATTCCACAAACATACGGTTGTTTCATCACAACCCGACTTCAAAAGGCAGTGGGAACGCAGTGAAGATTCTGATACGGATCTTCAAACTTCCATTTGAAAACCCAGATCTGAAATGACAAAGCTGATCATCTGTCATCTCTATCAGCTTCAATCAATTATAGAGCACGAACGATCTATTATTCAAATTTTACATCGCATCCCCAAAAAAAACAATTATATTAACAATTTCACCGTGTTTTTGATCTAAAAAACAAATCCACAATACGGCTAGGAGGCTGCTGAAAAACCCCCGCGACGTCAGCGAAACGAGTTGCGTCGAA
>CAZSFH010000200.1:0-4731 GCA_964606115.1 uncultured Planctomycetia bacterium
CAGGGAGATACGTCACAATCGGCCCGTCAGCACGACCTGATTTTCTCAGCAATGCGCTGACGGCATTGCCTGCGAAATCACGCCGCACTGCCGCACCGATTGTGATCGTACTGACGAAGCGGGGGTTTTTCAGCAGCCTCCTAGGAAGCTGCTGAAAAACCCCATCTGAAAAGGTGGAGTCTTGCTAATATGATATAGGATCTCGCCGCGGCGGGCAAGTTACCGTTTTTCGTTAAAAAATGTTTTCAGCAGGTTCCGACATTCACCGTCGAGCACCCCCCGACGTATTTCCACGTGATGGTTTAGCCGGTGGTCCTGAACGATATTATACAGGCTGCCACACCCACCGCCCTCCTGATCTTCCACTCCATAAATCAACGTTCGAACGCGGGCACGAACCAGGGCACCGGCACACATGGGACAGGGTTCGAGGGTTACGTAGACATCACAGTTTTCAAGGCGCCAGTCTCCGAGACGTTCAGCCGCCTGTGTAATGGCGATCATCTCCGCGTGGGCAGTAGGGTCCTTCAGGGTTTCGGTCATGTTGTGAGCCCGGGCGATGGGTCCTTCATCTTCATGCACAATCAGGGCCCCAACCGGCACCTCGTCCATCTCGAGGGCGGCTTCCGCCTCCCGGAGAGCTTCCCGTATGTAATCCTTGTCTCCCGGATCAATGACCCCCACTCAAATATCCTCCAGCGGCTCGATCAGATTCGGATCATCAATCCGGTTTTCAAACCGCCCGGGAGGCAGCGGCTCTCCGAACAGATAGCCCTGCAGATACTTGAACTCCTGCTTCATCACTTTTTTAAGGACCTGGTAGGATTCCACCCCTTCCACGACCACGTCCATGTTCAATCGCCGGGCCATCGTCTGGACCATGTGGAACAGATCCATCACATATGGTTCCTCCATGAGCTGCTCGGTAAACGATCGATCGATTTTCAAAAGGTCCACCGGTAGACGCATGAGGTATTCGAGCGATGAATATCCCGTTCCAAAATCATCGATGGCCACCCGGATCCCGAAGTCCCGAAGTTCGCTCATCAATCTCTGTGCTCGTTCAAGGTTCGTCATCAGCGTTTTTTCCGTTAGCTCGATCATAAGCCATTCCGGCTTGGCGCCGGAACGATTCAGCGCGGCATGGACGGACTCCAGAAACTCGTCATCCTGAATCTGTTTGATGGATACGTTCACGGAGACGGCGAGGGGCTCGTCACGATCCTCGTTCCAGGCCACAATCTGTTCACAGGCGTGTCGAAGCACCCATTTCCCAAGGGGCACGATCAATCCCGTCGCTTCGGCAACGGGAAGGAACTGTCCCGGTGAAAGCAAGCCCCGCTCTTCGTGGTTCCACCGAATCAGCGCTTCACACCCGGAGAGCTCGCCATTCTGACAGTTGATCAAGGGATGATAATGAAGCTGAAGTGCTCCTGCGTCGATCGCCTGACTCAGGTCATTAATCAACTGCAGTTCCTCGCTGGTTTCCTCCATTTCGCCTTCCACGTAGAACTGGTGAAACTGGTTCGGGCGGTCTTTGGCTCGCACCTGAGCAATATCCGCTTTCCCGACCAGCTCTTCGGGTCCCCGGCCGTCCTGCGGATAAAGAGCCACCCCCACCGAACCGTCGATATGAAATTCCCGCCCCTCCACTTCAAAAGGCTCCTCGAAGACCGACTGCAGGGTTTGAATGATCGACTCCACCGAATCCGTCGTCTCCAGCTCCGGAAGAAAAATCGTAAATTCATCGCCTCCCCATCTTGCAATCATGCCATCCTCGGGAACGCACTCGGAAAATTCCTTCGCCAGGTTATGCAGTACCCGATCCCCGACGGAATGGCCGAGAACGTCATTGACGGCATTGAACCCTTCCAGATCCAGACAGAGAACAGCGATATTTTGTTCCGAGTCGGATCGACCTGCTTTCTCGAGTTCATCTTTCAAACATCTTGAGAAATAGGAGCGATTGGGGAGTTCCGTCAGGGGATCGTAATTCGCCATCCGTTCAATTTTCTTCTTCGCGACTTCCCGGTCTGTAACGTCCCGGGCATTCACAAGCCTCGCGTTATATCCGCGGAAAGAAATCTGACGGGAACTGATCTCCACGTCAATTTGCGAACCGTCCTTTTTCGAATGCAAAACCTTCTCCGAATGCCGTATTTCAGGAGGTTCCTCGAGGAACTCGAGAAGATCGTGGACTTCTTCTTTCGGACGCAGATCTTTGATCGACAGGTCCAGAAACTCCTCCCTCCGGTAACCATACTTTTCGATCGCCGCATGATTGACGTCAAGGATTTCAAGCGTCTGTACGTCATACACCCACATCGGTTCCGGGTGGTCCTTAAAAAGAACGCGATAGCTTTCCTCCGATTCCTTGATGGCCCGCTCTTCCTCCAGGTGCTTCACTTCCTCCCCGACGCGCTCCGCGTAGACATTCAGCAGCGTCTCGGTATCCGACACGTCCCAGATTCCCAGCGGGTCCATCGCACAGAGCATCAGTTCCGCGGGCCCGGACTCGTTCGTACAGCGAACGCCGGCAAATCCTTCCACACCGTATTCCGACAGCAGTTCATCGGCGGGATACGCGTCACGAACCTCATTGGAGTGACAGGTCGCCCGGTCTTCGATATCGTTTAAGATCGACCTCGTTATGTCGAATGCAAACGGTTCTCGAAAGGTTCCATCCTCTAAAAACACGACCATCCGGCCCTGTTCACGCTCGGGGTACACCTTTGCCAGAAACGCATACTTGACCTGCAGGGTATCGGCAAGGGACTGGACCGTTGATTGAAGTTCGTCGCGCAGCTCCCGTGTGCTGGAATCGGCACGTCCCATTTCGGCCGCGGCAATGTTTCGAATCAGAAAAAATTGCCGCGGGTTTTCCCGGGATTCATCGGAGAAAAGCGTCACGTGATAGGTACGGGTTCCGGCGCGGGACGTTTTTAGTGAGACCGTCTCCTTCACCGGACCGGCCCGTTCGTCATCCGTTAAAATCTTCTCCCACTCCTCCCGTTCCCCCTCGGGAAAATAATCAAGAAGAGATTGATCCCTGATTTCTTCACTCCCATCGACAAGAAACCTCTCTGCAGCCGGGTTGGCCTCCCGAATGATCTCCCGCTCCAGAACCAGGACCGGACACGGATTTTTTTCAAAAAAAGGATCACTTTGCGAACCTTCTTCTCCCCGATAGCTATTCATGTCAATTCCTTATAATCTTAATAGTGAACCCTGTGCGTCTATCTATTGTTCATAATCGCGGTCCTGATGCAACGGGCATCGCGATGATGAACTCATTCGTCCGGACACACCCGCGCGAGTTCACTTGAGGAAACCGCCCCAGACCTCCAGATTCCACTTCAATGGTCCGGCTAATTCTTGTTTCTGACTAACCCTTTCTTATAGTTTAGTATATGTTGCGGTTACGTGAAAGGATATCGCCCCTGCAGCTTTTCCTCCTGAAAGCTCACGGAACATAACGGAAATTCAAATGAACATTCGCGTTGAAGGAATTGTACGCGTTCACCGGGGAATAACGCGCCATCGAACTGCTTTGATATCCTCCCTTTTCGGACAGGGCTTTCTAACATGACCACGCGAAAAATCCATTCAACCGACGACCTCGTTGTTCCAAGGGCAACCACATTTCATTCACGGTGTCCTTAAACCATGAAATTGCCCCCCCTCGACGACAATTTGTACCTGGGCTCCTCGACGATCGAATTCAATCGGTCCGTTAGCCCCCGTTATTATCGCCTGCGAACGCGGTTCGAGGCCGATTCGTTCTCCGCTGATCCGGGCCAGTTTGCTCATTTGCGCGTACAGGACGCGTCCGAGCCGCTTCTCCGCCGTCCGTTTTCCTTTCATGACATCCAAATAGATGAGAACTGCATTCAGGTGGACTTCCTGTACGCCGTGGTCGGAAAAGGAACCCGGATCATGAAAAACCTGTCCCCCGGGGATCAACTGGAACTGATGGGTCCACTTGGAAATTCCTTTTCCGAACCCGCCCCGGACACACATCCGGTACTGGTTGGAGGCGGTGTTGGGGTTCCCCCGATTCATATGCTCACCCATCGCCTCGCCCGAAAGCGTGATTCCTCCGCGCCCGTGGACGTCCTTGTCGGAGCACGCAACGAGGCGGAAGTTCTCTGTGAAGCGGATTTCCGACAGCCCGGGGTCCGTCTTCACATTGCGACGGAGGATGGATCGCGAGGTTACGAGGGATACGTGACCGAATTGTTCGAGCACCTTTACAGTCAAGATTCATTTCCCGGTCCAGTCACCCTTTTCGGCTGCGGACCGCACGGCATGCTGGATGCGATCCGGCACCTTGCGGAGACCCACGATCTTTCCGCCGAAATTGCGATCGAGCGTCAGATGGGATGTGCGCTGGGCGTCTGTCGCGCCTGTGTTGTGAAAGTTCGGAACCCGGACACGGATGACACCAGCGTCGCCACGGTGTGCCGTGAAGGACCGGTCTTTTCGGTCGATCGCCTCTGTCCCTCCTGGGATGAACCCATGTCCACTCAGACCGATATCAAGCCCTGACGAATGGCTCATCTCCGTTTCGTTTTCGGCATCAAACCCCCCGCCTGAAGAATCTCTGAACGGACGTTTCCCCCGGAAACAAACTGTTACCGGGATCCCGAATACCGTCGTAGCGCCTTTGTTCGCCGTTGCCCCTCCCTTTGAGTCGAGAAGCTTCTATTTGTTCACGCGGCTAACACGGGG
>CAZSFH010000200.1:4741-5403 GCA_964606115.1 uncultured Planctomycetia bacterium
CAAAGGTTTCGGTACCATCAATTTTTCCTCGGTACCGAACACACGGCGTTTTTCGGTACTGTCCATAATCCGAACTGAACCATCCCTGTGGTGGAGAGATCCGCCCCCGGATGATCTTCGCCTTCCCGTTTTGATCCGCCGCCGGTGTGAGGCTCATTTTCCCCTTCCTGTTGACGATGCCGGTCTTGTTGTTCTTGAGACGCACCGTGTTATCCGGATGGACGTGCCAGAGGGTATCCACCATCAGCGAACGTTCCGTCTCAATTCGATCCACCACCACCCACCCCTCTCCGCGAAGATAGAGAAGTGCTCGGCGATGAGCCAGCTGTCCCTGAATCGTGGGATAATCGTCCCACCGGCCCCGAACGAAATCAAACGACGGTCGAATCTGTGCATCCCAGTAGGCCGCTCGATTAAGCGGAACGGGAGACTCCTCCGGAGTAAGTCCCTGTTTTTCCCCGGCGATCACAACGGTATTATGTCCGCGTGTATGTCTCGCGTACGAGGAACGAAACTTCTTTGCGATTTCGCCCTGATACGCAAATCGACCGGCGTCGACCAGAAATTTGCGCCCATAAATGTTGATGGATAGGTGACCGAAATCCCGATGCTGATGTCCGATACCGGACGGTCCAGCGTCAAAAAACGACCACGCCGAGGAA
>CAZSFH010000201.1:0-5347 GCA_964606115.1 uncultured Planctomycetia bacterium
AGACCCGATAGCTGCCGTTTCTGACCGTGCGGTCAGAACGGCAGCGAGGGCATTCAACACCGTTTCGCCAGCGAACCTGTTCCAGCAGGTCCGCTGCGGCTGATTCCGACACAAAGCGGTGGATTGGGAACATGTTATTCGGGCATCGCTGCTGCGATGCCCTTGCCCTCTTCGACTTTCAGCTGCAGCTCTCAGCATCAACAATCTGCTTCACAAGAGCGTACGGGATATTTTTGCCTATAAGCGGGCATTGAAGTTTGGCTCTTGTTCTAAACTGTATATGAGAGATCCAACGGCGGAATCAGAGAAGATTGGCATGAAGTCACTCGCCCCCCGCATCGACGAGTTCGAGGGGAAAAAGATCGGATTCCACATAAACACGAAAGAGGCAGCCGAACCAGTCGCCCGGGTCATTGAGGAGAAACTGCATGAGAAACACCCGAGTGTGACGTTTAGCCGCTGTACCATCCCTGCAAGGGACGAGGAGGCACTGGACCAGATCGAGGAGTGGGCCAGACAACTGGACGCGTGTATCGCAACTGTCGGCGATTGTGGCGGCTGTACGAGAGCGGTTGTACGAGCGGCAAACGCGATGGAAGCATCGGGAACGCCCACGGTCGGCCTGATCGCGGAGGGGTTCGAGATGAGTTGGGAGACGAATGCGGTGGATCAACAGCGCCACGTCCGGAGCCAGACGCTCCCGATCCGGTCGGAGACGACAGATCCGGAGTTGCTCCGGGACCAGATTTCGGCTGAAACCGTGCAGGGTATAGAAGCCGCGTTGACTGAACCGCTGACAGACGAAGAGAGGGGGCTCGAAGAGCGGAATCTCCTCTCCTAAGGATCACGCCAATGGACGAAAACTCATTCGAAGAGGTCAACGAGTCGTATTACGAGCGCGGGCTAACGGACGGTCTCCCGATAGTTCCCCCGACCGACACACGGGTTGAGGAGATGTTGCGGGGAACGGATCTCTCGCCCGGGAGGGAACTGGCACGGTTGGGAGACAGGGAAGGGATACTGACGGTGGAGAAACTCGCGGTCAACGCCGTCATGGCCGGTTGCCTACCGGTACACATGCCCGTACTGATCGCCGGAGCGAGAGCACAGGCGGATCCGAGCGCCAGTATCACCGAGGCAGCAGTCGGAACCGGCTCGTCGGGACACCTTTATCTGCTGAACGGGCCGATCCGGGAGCAACTGGACGTCAATTCCGGGACTGGAGCGCTCGGTCCGGGTTTTCGCTCGAACGCAGTGATCGGTCGCGCCTTGGGACTGACGCTCCAGAACACCGGGAAGATCCGACCTGGAGAACAGGCGATGGGCGTCATCGGCTGTCCGTTCAAGAATATGGTTGCCGGGGAGAACGAAGAAAAAAGCCCGTGGGAGCCGTTTCACGTCGAGCGCGGGCACGACCCGGACCAGAGCACGATTTCGCTCACGAACGCCAACTGTTTTATCCAGACATCGGCGCGAGGACCGGACAAAGACGAGAAGGAAGTGCTGTCAAAACTAATATACAACACTCCGCCCGAGATCCGGTTCAGACCGAACGCGATGTACGCGCTGTCACCAACGAACGCCTACGAGCTACGGGATCTCACGAAAGAGGAAGTGAAAGAGTACATCTACGAAAACACGGTTGTGCCGTCACACCAGTATTACGAGTGTGACCCCTCGACGTACGGGTTCGATTCGGCAGAGGGAGAGTCGGTGAACGTCAAGGCCTTGGAAGGCGACGATGACAAAGTCCCGTCGATTGTCGACCATCTGTATCGGGATCCCAGTCAGGTAAAACTGTTCGTTACCGGCGGCGAAGGTGCTTGGAACGCGATCATCGGCCCGCTTGAAGGGGGCCCCACGACGAAGACAATAGACTTACCGGACAACTGGGAGGACCTCCTGGAGACCTACCGCCCCCATATTGAGCGAGAGTGGGGCATCGAGTGGATGAAGTGAGATGCCGTCTGACAATGACACCTGGATGGTTTGCCCGGCGGCGATGAGATGACACACGACATCGGTATCATCGGGACGGGGCCTGCCGGCCTCACGGCAGCGTTGTTGGCCGGCCGGTACGGCTTCGAAACGGTGCTGTTTGAACGGGACGAACTCGGGGGAGGGTTGGTAAACGAGCACACGATTGAGACCTACCCTGGGTTTCCAGACGGAATCGCCGGCCCCGATTTGAGAGAGCGTATCGTGACTCAGATTCGGGAGTACGACGTGGACCTCGAACTGTCAGCGGTGACAGAACTCACCACGGGTGATCAACAACGGATACACACGGAAGCGAAAACGTTTGATAGTGAGGCCGTGATTGTGGCAACCGGTGGACGTCCCAGACGACTCTCCTGTCCAGGTGCGAGAGAATTCGAAGGCAATGGGGTGTTCTTCTGTGCGCTGTGCGATGGACCATTATACCGGGAGAAGCGCGTGGCCGTTGTCGGGAGGGGCGAGCGGGCGTTGCGGGACAGTCTATTCTTGACCGACTTCGCTTCCGAGGTCTGTGTACTCGGAAACAGAACGGCGCTCGCACCGTCCGAGTACGCGCAGAAGAAAGCCGAATCGTCCCCCAAGATAGAGATCCGGCCACACGCCGAGGTGACGGCGATCACGGGCGATGACGTCGTCACTGGTATTGAACTATCCGACTATCGGTCCGAACGGAAGTCCGCCGAAGAGGTTGACGGCGTTCTGATGCGGCTCGGCTCCCGCCCGAACATGGAGTTTTTGCCGCCGGAGATTGAAACAGCAGACACGGGCCATGTGACGGTCAACGGAGCGTTGGAAACGAGTATAGAAGGGGTGTTCGCTGCAGGCACGGTGCGGGAACACGCCGTGAGCCGGGTCAGTGTGGCGACCGGCGACGGGACCACAGCGTTTCATTCGGCACAGCGGTATCTGTATTAGTACTTCCGAGGTTTAGCGGTGGTTGAGATCGGTACGCCTACCGTTAGATTCATTCGAATAGTGATCAAACCGGAAGGAAGACAGATGACGGAAGTTAACGGGGAGGGATACGATATTCTCGTACTCACGTCAGCACTCTGGTTGATGGTCCAAGGGTTGCGCTACCTCTTCCCGCCGCTGTTCGAGACGATCCAGGAGGTACACGATGTCTCAAACACGATCACAGGGGTGCTGTTCACAGCGCTGTTGGTCGCCTACGCGGTGGTCCAGTTCCCGTCGGGGCTGCTCGCAGACAGATTTAGAAGGGACCACGTGATACTGTTCGGCGCGATCGGGTTCGGTGCGGCGTCGCTCGTGACGTTCCTGGCCCCGGGGATCGGGCTGCTTTTTGTCGGCGCAGTACTGATCGGCGTGACGACGGGGGTCCACAAGACTGTCGCTATCCCGTTTCTCTCGGAGATGTACGGAGAGCGAAAGGGACTCGCGCTCGGTGTGATGGATACGATCGGACAGTTTGGTGGGATACTCGCCCCGATGTTCGTGGTGTTGATCCTCTCCTCAGTTTTTCAATGGCAGATCGTCTTCCTAATCGGCGCACTCGTCAGTTTTGGGCTCGCCGCGGCATTCTACGCCCGCGTATCTCGTTCGATCGGGATGGAAGCCACCGATCTGCCTGACTGCGGACAGGAGATCGAAGCGGACACAAGCAATACATCCGGGACAGAGGAGACCTACGCCACAATCTTCACCGATACGAAGATGGTCGCCTTCCTAGTAGTGGCGGTGATCGTCACGTTCGCATGGAACGGTCTGACGTCGTTCCTGCCGCTGTATTTTACCCAGGCAAAGGAGCTGGACGTCGGAACCGCTAACCTGCTGTACAGCCTGGTTTTCGTCGCGAGCTTCAGTCAAGCGGTTACCGGTTGGCTCAGCGACACACTGGGACGGGTCCGCATGATCATGATCTTGCTGAGCCTTGTCGTGGTCGGAATTGTCATTATGCTGTCCACCGGCTCGGTGCTCGGATTGGGAGCCGCAGCCCTGGTGACCGGGATGGGGTTCCACGGGTTCCGGCCGGTCCGGGACTCCTACCTCATGGAACTGATCCCCTCATCGATCGGCGGGGGAACACTCGGGATTGCACGTACGGCGATGGTCACGATCGGCGCGTTCGCACCGGCCGTGCTGGGGTTTTTTTCGGACGTGATCGGGTTCCGAGACACGATTTTGTTCGTGGTGACGATCACTGTTGCCGCCATCGGTGTCGTCGGGGTGCTCCTCCGCGAATAGCCCGGCCAGATCTCATAGTGTGAGTATTTTTACGGGGAGTGTCGAACAAGGTAGTGGGTCTTCAACCGTAATCTGCTAGATTCCCACAACAGATCGTCTATTGGTTGTATCTAGCAGTTCAAGGCTGAAGAGCCAGTAGTTTCAGCGGCACTCACCACTGCACTGGTTCACCGTGGCGGTAAAGAATCAGAGCAATCGCTATCAGGGGTAGTTTTTTGTGGGTGCATGCGGCACACAGTCTATGGACCTACAACTTGACGATACGGTCGCGTACGTGACAGCGGCGAGCAAGGGATTGGGACTGGCGAGCGCGAAGCGACTGGCAGCGGAGGGGGCGAACGTGGCGATATCTTCGCGGTCGACGGAGCGTCTGAATGAGGCCAAAGCTGAGATCGTTGAGGAAATGGGGATTGACGCCGACGCCGTACTCACCGCCGAGTGCAATATAACGGATAAGTCTGCGGTCCGGGAGGCCGTCAGAGCGACAGTCAATCGGTTCGGCGGGCTGGACGTGCTGGTGAACAACCACGGCGGGCCACCGGCGATTCCCTTCGACGAGGCTGACGAGAGCGACTGGGACGATGCGTTCGAACTGGTTGTCAAGAGCAACATCTGGCACATTGAGTCCGCGCTTCCCCATCTGCAAGACAGCGATCACGGCACGGCCGTAACGGTGACCAGCGCCTCGGCACAGGAGCCCTCGGAGAACCACGCGCTCTCGAACGTGTTCCGGCTCGGTTTGTACGGGCTGTCGAAGACGATCGCGGTCGAGTATCCTTCGATCCGCTCAAACGTGATCGCTCCCCGGTTCGTGATGACTGACCGCGTTGAATACAAAATCGAAAAGCGCGCGGAGTACAGGGACATCTCTTTCGAGGAAGCCCTCGAAACCAGGGAAGAGGAGGTCATCCTCGACCGGGCGGGCAATCCCAAGGAGTTCGGTGACGCCGTCGCGTTCGTCGCGTCGCCACGGGCGAGTTACACGACAGGTGACGTCATTCACGTTGACGGCGGCTGGAAACGGGGCGTGTTCTGAGATTCCGAAAGCGACATGCCGGTGGCGGAGGGAAGGTTGTGAGAATAAGGGATGACGCTCTTCGGTAGACTGGCGGAACTAGGAGTATTAGTGCCTCTGGCCGGGCAG
>CAZSFH010000202.1:0-5330 GCA_964606115.1 uncultured Planctomycetia bacterium
CAGAATCAACACCCGGTCACAGTACCGGTGAATATCTTGAATCCGGTGACTGGCCATGACCATCGTCCCCCCTTCCGCTCGGTATTCGTCAAAGAGGTCCTTGATCCGCCTCCTTGACTCCCCATCAACGCCACGGAACGGTTCGTCAAGTATAAGCACGTCGGGCTCGTGCAGTATCGCTCTGCACAGGGACAGCTTTTTTTTCATGCCGCTTGAAAAATTCGATACCCGATCCTGACGGCGGTGCCATAGATGAAGAGTTTCAAGAAGCTTCCGGATCCGAGCCGACCCGGCGACTTCCCCGTAAATAGTGTCAAAAAATGAAAGATTTTCCTCAGCCGACATTTGTTCGTAGAGCATCACCGAATGGCCGGCATACCCAACGCGTTCTCGAGACTGAAACGACTCGGTACGGTCGCCATCGCGAAGGGAAACACGTCCGGTGGTTGGTGAAAGATGACCGGAAAGAACCTTCAGGAGCGTCGTTTTCCCCGAACCGTTAGGGCCGATGACACCAAGCGTACAATCCAGAGGAATTTCCAGATAGACCTCTCGAATGCCAGCCCGGGTCCCGAACCAGCGCGATACCCCGTCAAGAACAAGTGCCCGATTCGAAGCTTCCATTATTCAGAACCCCCCGCATCGGTCAAGAACGTTCCCCTTCCAGCTCAAGCAGACGTGACTTTAATCGGGATCGGCGCTTCTGGTGATACTCCTCGTTGATCTCACCCGCTTCCAGATCGTTATCAAGCCGGGCAATTTCCTCCAGAAGCATCTCTCGAAGCTCGGAATCCCCTGCCCCGTCCCCTGCGTCCGTTACCGGCTCCTCAATCATATCAACAGCATTATACACGTAAATCAGCGTTGATAAACTGATCACGAACGATAATCCGGCGATGACCCCGATACCGATCAAAAGAAAGATCGAGGCTTGCCCCGTCATCCCGGAGGTCTCCTGCGAGGACGTCGCCTCCCCCACAGCGGACGGACTCGAACCGACAAACTCGAAGGTCGCGGACACGGTTTTTCCCGGCTTCAACTTCGAGCCCGTTATTTTGGCCACCTTTCCACGGCCGGACGGGGAATCCGTGTCCCGCTGTACGGTTAGATTCGAGGTGACATCCCGCACAATTCGTTCCGGAATAGCGATAAAAAAACTGTCCGTCTTATAACCAATGGTTCGGCTGAAGGTCATCTCCTTTCCACGAATCGGCAGCTCGTACATGATCTGTTTGCGTACGGTCTGTCCCGGAGCAATTGTGGACGAAAACCAGAGTCGACCCTCGGAATCCGTCGATCGAGAATGCCCCTCTTTCTGACCAATCTGTTCCGCCACGCGAACGTTCTGTGCCCCGTCCGGCAATTGAATCGAAAACGACCGGGCGCTGGCCGGGCCCACGAACGTTCGATTTCCCGTGTTCTGAAGCATGATGATTTCCTGAACGAAAAGACGTCCCTTCTTGTTCTGGATCGGAATATGATGGCCTCTGACGCTGAGCACCTCTTTGTTTTGAGTCGGTTCATACACGGTCATCGTTACGTCCAGATTCTTTTTACCCCGCAACCGTTTCGTATAGATCCCCTGTTTGTACATCACAAAAATCACGGGATTCGGAACGGAAAGGGAACTCAGATCGACCGTTGCCCGGTTATTCTCACCGATCGAAAACGTCTGTCCGTACCGGGAAAGCGTTTCCGAAATGGACGACTGATTCCGCTTTTGATTCTTTCGAGACGCGAGATGTCGCTGATCCACCACGATTCCCGTGCTGAGCCCCTCCACCGTGTCAACGCCTTCCGTGCCGTTCTTGAACGTGACGGTCAGGGTCTGAACGTCTTCCCCCCTGTCTCCGGAAGATTTCGATGGCCGTGCTTCCGCCGATTCACCCGTCGTCCCCGAAGCAGGAGCTGACTCCGTCCCTTTCTGTCCCCGAACAATTCCGGAGATCAGGAACATCCATAGAAACATGAACAGGAAACAAGCAGATCGTTTTCGCATTTTGAGGTCGTTTCAAAATAAGAAAAGCGTTCTGAAAGCGGTTATTTCCACAACTTCTTTTCAGGTGATTTCTTCATGCAAGCTCCGACTTCTTTTTCTCAATGGATCCTTCAATTTGCTCACCGAGGGTGTCCTCCTCCCGAGATTTCTCTCCGGATTCCTTGAGATGCTGAAGTTTCTGGTGGGCGAGGATCGCGCGTTGTTTGTACTGCCTGCGCCGTTCCTGAAATTCATTTTTCGCAAGATTTCCCAGTTCGTATTCCGTTTCCAGGTCAACGATGCCCTGAATCCACTTTTCCTTTTCCTCTCGAAGCTTGCGTTCCCGTTCGGGTTCGGCTGGTGGTTCCCGATCATCCAGACCGAGCGAAAAAATCTGAGGTAGAATCGCATAACTGAGTCCAAGGACGAGAACACCGATCAGAATAAAGATTTCCATGGTCAGGAGTCGCGTCTCCGCTGTTCAACCTCACGTTCGATCTGCTCGTCCAGGTTCTGCATAGACCCCTCCGTTTCCTCGGTGTTTACAGGCCCCTTCCCTTCCCCGTCCTCCCGTGAGACGGTCGGGTCGGCAAGCCAGTACCAGCCAATGGAACCGACGAAGAGAAGTCCAAGGAAAATGATGGCCGGCGGGATCACGTATCCCAGGAAACTGGTTCCTTCTCGTGTCGGATCGGGAACGGCCAGGACGCGGCTCCCGTACTGCTCGTACTGTGATTTTATGCTCCGAATCTGCCCTTTCTTTCCCACGTTCTGACGATCCAGCTTCCTCAGCCTGGATTTCATCTTCTTCGCGAATGAACACGAGCAGTCCGCGAGATTTCGGCCGCAGTTTTTCGACATATCCACCTCCCCGTTGGGTTTGACCTCCACCTCGCACATGCAATTGAACAGCTGGTCGTATCGCGTTCCCTTGGAGGTTTGAGCAAACGTGAAGGAACCCGCCATGATGCTCAGGGCAAACACCCCGAACAAAAACCATCCAGTGCCCGTCTTTTTGAATGTCAACCGTTCTTGTTTGTAACAATCTTTCATCAGCATCTTCCTCCAGGAAGGTTATGACGCATCCCAGGGGGTCGTAATCCCCGGGATCGGTACCAGGGCCAGCATCGCTCCGAACGAAACCACAAAAACTCCTGCCCAGACCAGCATCACACCGGGATTGTACCAGAATTTAATGACGGTGTTTTCGTTGGGGCTCTGAGGTAAACCGGAGAGGACCGCGTAAAGGTCACCCTGCAAACGAATATCACGGGCGATCTCTTTCATCCGCGCCGCACGGGGCGCCGGCCGTTCCGGCTTCCGATACTGACGCTTTTGAGGATGCAGGTAATGAATGGTTCCTCCATACGAATATTTCAGATCCGCCTGCCAGGCATGCGCGAGGACATCGTTTCGACCTTCCGGTTTGATGGGAAATTCCCGAAGCCCTTCAAACGTGATCGAATACCCGGCAAACTCAAGTGTTTCACCTTCCTTCATGCTTTCAACGTGTTCTCGACCGAAACTACTGGACGTTGCGATGCCGATGACCACGATAAGAAACCCGATATGAGCAAGGTATCCGCCGTAACGCTGGCGATTTTTTTGAAACAGCGTCACCAGTGCGGTAAACACGTTCTCCCCGAACCGCTTGACCCGTGACAGGACTCCCCGCACGTATTCCTGGATCATGGTTAGCGCCGTAAAAGCACAGACGGCGTACGCGAGTGCACAGTAAAGGTACGCAAGCTGTTTTCGAGGTCCATCCGGCATTTGATTAAGCGCCCAGGCGTATTCCGTTACGTAAAACCACGAGGGAACGAAGGTTATAAAGAATCCGATGAAAGGAATCGTAAAATTTCGTTTCAGGTTGGTCCAGCTCGCTTTTCTCCATCCAATCAGCGATCCGATTCCGGTGGTTAATATAAGTAACAGAAACAGAGGTATGGTCACCATGTTGAAGTAAGGGGGACCCACCGCCTGTCGTGAACCCGTGACGTACTCCGTGATCATCGGAAACATCGTTCCCCAGAAAATAACGAAGGTTAACCCCACCAGAAGCAGATTGTTCAGAACAAACATAAATTCCCTCGACAGAAACGACTCAAGGGTATGCTTGCTTTTCAGATCGTTCCAGCGCCAGACAATCAATCCCATCCCGACGAGCAGGACCAGCCCGAGAAACGAAAGGAAGGTCCAGCCGAGCGCCTCATTCCGTGCAAACGTATGAACGGAGGTAATTAATCCACTCCTCGTTAAAAAGGTTCCAAGGATCGTAAACACAAACGCGAGCATCGCCAGGAAGACATTCCAGACCTTCAACATCCCCCGATGCTGCTGGATCATGATGGAATGGATGAAGGCGGTCGCCAGCAACCACGGCATGAACGATGAATTTTCCACGGGATCCCAGGCCCAGTAGCCGCCCCAGCCCAGTTCCTGATATGCCCAGAGCCCTCCCCGCATGATCCCGATGCCCAGGATCGTCCATGCCACCAGCGCCCAGGACCGGGAAGAGTTCACCCAGTAATCATTCAGCCGCCCGGACAAAAGCGCTCCGGTCGACAGAGCAAACGGAATGCTCAGTCCGACAAACCCGCCGTAAAGAAGCGGAGGGTGCATGGCCATGCCCGGATTCTGAAGTAGCGGATTCAGGCCGGTTCCATCCGGCGGAATCGCCCCTTCCACCAAGGCGAACGGGTACGACGTGAAATTTAAAAGAACAAGAAAGAAAAGCTGAATTACAAAGAGCGTGAGGAGGGCTCCACTGATCAGGCTCCAGCGCCAGTTGTCCCGCGACACGTAAGCGAAAAGAGCACCATACACCGAAAGCACAAAACTCCAGAGGAGCAACGACCCTTCCATCCCTCCCCAGATCGCCGAGAGTTTATAGACCGCGGTCATCGCCCGCTCCGAATTTTGCGCCACGTATCGATATTGAAACTGATCCGTGAGAAATGCGGCGGCGAGTCCACCCATGGCCAGCAGGTGCAGCGCCAGATTGAGATACATCAACCGCCGTGCTGATTCCGTGTTGCGACGACGCCGGGTACACAATCCCACAAACGACATCAGCACCCCGGCAATCGTCACACCGAAGAGAATTCGAACCGAATATTCACCAATCTGTATCATATTGAACGACGGTAGCTTCGCTGTAGTGGTTGTTTGATCGAACGCGAAAAGAGCACGGGCCCGAATGAGGGAGGAAGACGAAGGAACAAAATGAATCCGGAGTTAATTTACCGTAAACCAGCTCTCCATCTCCCGGTGAGACAATCTGCCGCTGTACAGATGAGGTCTAGGAGGCTGCTGAAAAACCCCCGCTTCGTCAGTACGATCACAATCGGTG
>CAZSFH010000203.1:0-5301 GCA_964606115.1 uncultured Planctomycetia bacterium
CTCGGTGGCCGGGTCGGATGGCAGTGCGACTCCCTGGTACGCCACCGGATTGACGGCCCCCCTGCCTTCGTTCGTCAGGGGAACGCGCTACGCAAAAACCATTCACGATTTCAGGGTCCGGATGGAAACGCCGGTGGTCTACTTTTATGCCGATCAGGAGCGAACGGTGCATCTTCGTGTTCGGATGAAGGAAGGCGTGTTTTCCGAGCACTACCCGCGCGCTCGTCCCGCTCACTCCACGCCCGAGAGGAAAAACCCACCGCTGGTGACTGTGAATATCAAGGATATGAAAGCGTCCATGAAATGGAAGAAGATCCGGGTCCATCGGAATCGATCCGGGTCGTTTTCGGGGGACGAATCGGGGAATCATTATTATGACGCCCGGAAAACGGACGCCAATCCGGTGTCGGTTCCCGGCAAAGAAGGTCGCCAGTTCGAGAAGTTTCTGTTTTACCGGGGCGCGACGCAATGGGATCATCCCGTGCAGGTCCGGTACGAAGAGGAGAAGATTCATCTGTCCGCCCCGTCGTCCTTTCAGGGACGGACGGCCGTTGTCTTCGATCGGCAGGGAAAAAACCTGCGATTACGCAACGTAAAACTGCAGGAGGGCGAGCAGGTCCTGAATCGGTCGGCTCTTCGGGCGAAGCCATCGATGAAGACGATTCGGGACATGATGACGAAGTTCCTCGAGAAGAGGGGATTGTTCGAAAAAGAAGCGAAGGCGATGGTCGACACCTGGGAGGACGTCTGGTTTCGACAGGGATTGCGCGTGTTTTATCCGCTTCCTCAATCCATTGTCAAAAAACGGTTGCCGATGCAGATCAAGCCCGAACCGGATCGGCTCGAACGGGTGATGGTCTGGCAGACGGAGATCCTGACTCCGGCGTCACTGGAACGGGTCCGGCAGCTGGTGCTTGACGTCGATCCGTCGCAGGACCGGGAAAAACTAATTGATAAACTGAAAAATAATCTCGGTCGTTTCTGGAGGATCACCGTCCGCCGCCTCGTGACGAAAACCGAATCCGAGACGCTCAAGAAACGGCTCTACTTCCTTCTCAACAATGAGGAAAAGAGAGATCAAGATTCCGAACAGGAAGCAAACCGGCAAGAATAATGAGACCGGATCTGAAAAGTAGCGCGAGCCTCAGAAGGTCATTTTTCGAGTTATTTCAAGGGTTCCTTCGAAATCGAATACCGAATGAGTGCATTCATTTCGGAGGTTGACGCCGAAAGGGCCGAAAAATGGGGTTCCCGAAAGGCGAGGCGGCACCTCCGTCAGCACGCCCTGATCCTCAGCAATGTGCTTGACCGACCTTGCCTGCGGAATCACGCCGCAGAGTGCTCGCTGAGACTCATTTTCGAAGAAAACGTCATCAACCTATCATATAATCAAGAGTGCAATGTTATTTTTCAAAAGAGAAATAACAACCGGTCTCCGGGTTCGACTGATCATGCTGATGCTGGTCGGCTCGTTAACGTTGACCGGTTTCGGATGCGGAACGGTGGTGAACTTTACGTCGGATACCAAAATGCCGATGGGAGGCGTTGTGGTTGATGCACATTTTATCAAAGCGGGAATTTCCGGACATGAAGGAGGTGCTCATCAACTGGCGGTTGAGTCGGTCGGCTATCTGTTTATTCTGGACCTTCCGTTCTCGCTGGGGGCGGATTTTCTCACACTTCCATATACGATCCCATATCAACTGACAAAGGATTCCGAATCTCCGACCCGGGCTGACACGAAGAAAAAAAATAATGGCTAAAATCAAGACACGTCCGGTCAATGTCAGATACATCTGTTTCTAAAATTTAAATGTGCTGATCCCGGTCTTGCTTTATGGACTAATAGTCATAAGAGCTTTTTTGTTTGCATATATAATTTATATCTGGTACATTAAAGGGTCATAAAAATTAGTTCCTCGACCTCATCATAAGGAGCGATGACCTGTCACCATGGATATAAGTACGTTTCTGGAGGAGAGGTCCGACCACCCTTTCTCGGTGCTGATTGCGGATGACGGTCCCGTGGTCCGCAATATCCTGAAGAGGTATTTAACGGAGATTGCCGAGGCGATCCACGAAGCCGAAAACGGGGAGCTTGCGGTCCGGAAACGATTCGAGGAGAAACCGAATCTCATTCTAATGGACCTGGAGATGCCTCGGATGAACGGCATCGAGGCAACGAGACAGATCCGGAGGCGGGAACGAGAGGAGGAACTGGATCCGGTCTCGATCCTGTTTCAAACGGGCTCGATTCAGGACAACTGCAAGCAGCGAGGTCTGGAAGCCGGAGCGGATGGATTCCTGAGGAAGCCTTTTGAAGAGTCGGATCTGCTGGAGGCAATCCATTCGGTGTTATAAAAAAGATACTGCACCGGTGAAATCGGAACCATGAAGGCAGTACTCGGGAAATTGCAGCTCTCCGTTAGCGGTCAGTTCAGCTTCTGAAATCTCCAGCCGTTTTTCGTGTTCGTAAACGTGTACCTGGGACCGTCACCGGGAAACGTAACCCGTACCGTCTTTTTTTCGAATGTGCCGGTGGCCTCGGGGGGCGTGTTCTTTTTTCGGGACGGGGTCAGCACGGTGACCAGCGGTCGCTCGGGACGTCCTTGAAACGATCCGGTAACGGCATACCAGTTTTTCGGACCGTCCTCGGAAAGATATGACCAGTGCCAGGATTCGTTGTCGAACGTTCTGTTTTCCACATGGTATTCGATCGAATAGCCGAAGGTTCGAGCGGTCAGCTTCCCGTGCTTCCCCGGGATCATGATGTCGGGATGGTTTCCGTTCGTCTTGATCTCGGGTTTCATGGCGGCCTGAAATTGCGTGGTGATTCGTCCCGGGTTGTCTTTAGCGGGTACGATATCGTCGAGGACCACCACGCTATCGCTACCGTGCATTGCGATCACCCGGCGCACCCGCCGGGCCGCATCTCCGTACGCCTTCGTTGAATCGATGGTCATCTGCCGCCAGGGTCCCGATTCCCACGCCGATGTAATTTTCGAACCGCTTTTTCCAGAGCAGTTTCATCACGTGTCAGGAAAGAGATTATTTCTGGTTGAGTTCAATTTGTCTGGATGGTTTCCTTTGTCCGGTTTGGGACGTGGAGACCGGATCCAGGTAGCCCAGTCCCTTCGACTTCCCGGAGGACGCGGAGTCCGGTACGACACATTCCAACACCCCGTCCCGATCCACGTCCGCAATGGTGAAGGTGCCGTCGAGCGGGTGTCCGTAATTGCCCAGAAAACCCGTTTCATGGCGTACCTCGTATGCACCGTCGTTCCAGCGAAAAGACCAGAACAGGGAGGAGCTGTCCGCCGTGGCGACCACGAAGGAATCCCGTGAATGATCCGGTCCGAGGGACGGAAGAATCTTCACGTTCCAGCCGGCGCCGTCGAGGGGAACCCGTGTAACCTCAAAATCGTTCCGGCCGTCCAGCAGAAAGACCGATTCCTGATTTTTGTCGACCATGACGATATCCGGAGGTCCTTCCCGGGGTTCGGAAAAAATGTATCCGGTATCGATGTGCAGTGCGTTGCCATCGTACACCTTCTGAACTTGATACGAGGAAAGGTCCCCGGGATTTTCCTGTGTAACCTTCCAGATGCCCGTGTCTCGTCCCCCGTACATTCTCGTGGAAACAAAGAAATCCCGGTGAAATCCGTTCCGGTTCAGATCGTAAAATTTCCCGTCCAGCCACCACCACGCCCGTCCATTCTCCGAATCAATGACGTCATCCTGCCAGTGGTTTCCCGATTCCGCGGAGGGAACGTAATCGAGTACCCCGAGTTCTTTTCCGGCCTGTGTGGCGTACACGAGTTCCTCCGCGAGGTCGCCGTCGAGGTCCTTGAATCGCAGCCCCTGTCCCGCAAAATCTTTTGCCACCTGTTTTTGCCAGGTTTCCGGATCATGAGGGGAGCGTCCCTGTTTTCGGGGGGAAAACACCACCAGACCGTCTTTTTTGTGCTGAACCGAGACGGCCACGGCGTACCGGTGGTCCCCCGGGAAAGGCGTGCCGACCGCGACCCATTCGATCTCTTCCTTTATTTTCACCCGTCCGATCGTGGTTCGATTCCATTTCCCCTGCCCATTCCGGTCGTAGAGGAACACCTCGGGGTGTCCTTTTTTATTTTGCATCGACGAAAACACCTCCGGTTCTCGATCCCCGTCCACGTCCGCGGCGGCGGAGGAGTCCGGTTGCGCCTGACCCACCCGGCTCGCGTCGATGGTCCGGAGTTTGAGCTGTTTTTCGGGCGGCTCCCCGCTCAGAAGAGGAGCCACCAGCCCGAAGAACAGAGCGACGGTCCCGGCGAAGAGGACGGTCCCGCTGCAGGAAGATGAGGTAGCAGGCATCAAGCCGAAGAAACGAAATTCACGTAATCACTTTCGATCGACGGGCGAAGACGATTTGATTGTAAATCACACGAACAATTGATGCAATTTTATGAAGCCGGTTCAAAAAGAATTCTTCCTCCGGGAAATCAATTTGCTGAGCCGTCAGCGTTCCGAATGGGAACGACACAAATGCTATAGCAAAGGCGTGGTCGGCTCACTTTGCGGGCCGCATCATCCGATGTGTTTCAATTTTATAAACATGGTAAAATAGACCCGGTCTGAAAAGGTGGCATACGCTCAGCCCCCGACGATAACAGGCGTCTGTTGTAGTGCACGCAGCGAAGCGGAGTGCACGTTGTTATTCCATCACGCGGGAAAGACCGCTCGGGAACACGGGGGGGAGCCGCAGAGCGTTCATCCCACGCTCAATCAGCGCAATTTTTTGAAACAAAACAAGCTCGATGAACGGTCGGTCACCCACGCAATCGGGGACCGTACGCTGAGCGGGCACCGGACAATTGACAGGAAACAACGTCCACTCCGTTTCACTTCGTGGACTACAACGGACACCCGCTTTTAAACGCACAAGGTGAAAATTGTGTTGGTACGCCAGCTTTGACTCATTTTCGAAGGAAACGTCCTGATTTAGCGCGTGCCGACGTTATTTTTCTTCGACCATATATTTTGACTGGTCTTTTTTCTCAAAATTGCACCTGGCAACCCTCAAAATCAGGTACTGAGTCAACACGCTCTTTCGAGATCAAGGGAAAATAGATGAGGTGTGAGTAACCAAAGTGGCACGGTCATCCATTCTTTTGTCCGCTATTGTTACGTCCCTTGCCGGGTTTCTGTTCGGTTTTGATACCATCGTGATCTCCGGCGCGGATCAACCTATACAGGCCCACTAGGAAGCTGCTGAAAAACCCCCGCGACGTCAGCGAAACGAGTTGCGTCGAAGAGCGCGGA
>CAZSFH010000204.1:0-3840 GCA_964606115.1 uncultured Planctomycetia bacterium
GAACGAACTTTACGACCTGAACAGAGACATAGCGGAGCAAAGAAATATAGCGAAGCAGCACCCGGACCTTGTTCAGCGACTGAAACAGCAGGCTCAAATGATGGATAACAACATCAAGGTAAACCACCGCCCCGCGGGCCGCGTCGAGGAGCCGCGACCAATCATCACGTCCGACGGTACCATTCGATCCGATTTCGAAGATTCAACCGGGGCCTCCTCCCACGAAAAACAAGAGGATTAATGGAACCGTCTTGACCGGGTGAAGGGATCACCTTCCGGGAAAACAGTTCAAAAGCCTGGAGTGGAAGGAAGGGTCGAATTTACGGCACATCAAATGCATGACCTCAAGAGCCTGGAACCCTCCTCTCTCGGGTTATTGACGGTCGAGAGACGTTTTCCATTTCTTTTTCAGGTTCCGGGCCACGTTCGTCCGTCGGTGATCCGGATAGAGGGTGATCACTTTTTCCAGGATTTTGATTCCTTTGTCCTTCATGCCACTCTCGTAATACGATTTTGCAAGGGCAATCTTGGATTTAATTTTTTGAGCAACCTTATCTTCGTCTTCCTCTTGAGCGTCTTCGATAGGTTGTTCCTCTTTGTTCGATCTCGATTCCCCTGAGGTCTGCTCCTCCTTTCCTTTCTTCAACCCGGCATCCGCGACACTCGAAAGATGACCGTCGGAGATATAGTCTTTATAAAACGTTCGAAATTTATCCGTCATAAACTTCTTGTCCTGCTTCCTGGCTCGCCGGGCCTTTTTTTTCATTTCTGTCAGCCGTTGCGAAATTTGATCGATCCGATTGTCCAGTTCATTTTTCTTTTCTTCATTCAGCTTCGATCTGATCTCCTGGTAAAGGTCCTTCAACATCTTCGATCGAACGTCTCCGGCGTTCAATCCCACTTTCGCACAGTACGCTGACTCAGAATAATTTCCGTGATTCGAATGATAAATACTGAGATCTTCCCACATCTTTCCGCCCTTTTTTGGATACTTCCTGACCCCTTCCTTCAAAGCGACCAGTGAAGCACCATCGCGTTTCTTCTTCCGAAGTGCAAAACTAAGTTCCCGATACGAACTTCCTCGTTCGACTCCCCACGGATCTATTTCAATCGCCCGGATTAAATAAGGGATCGAGATATCATATTTCTCGAAGTCTCGATAAAACATCCCGAGATTATAATACAAATTTGGATCGTTCGGTCGATATACCAGAGCTTTCCGATACAGGTACATCGCCAGCAAACTGTATTTTTTGGCCCGCTTCGTGTCACGTCCGGCCCTTCGCTCGATTTTCGTCGATTTGGTTGCAAACTGATCCGCTTTCTTAAGGATCGTTCGCACCCTGTTCGGATTCGCTTTTCGCTGGTGGAACGGTATAAACGAATCCCTCTTGATTTTATGCAATGGAATAGCAAAGCCGAGTCCCTGTTTTCCTTTGATGCGATACGTGACAAGGCCTATGACCTCCCCGTTTCGATCACAGAGGGGTCCCCCCGAATTGCCCTGGTTCACCTGTGCGCTGAACTGATAATAGTTTTTTTCGTTAATCTTTCGTATCCCGCCGCTCAGCATTCCTTCCGTAATGGTTTTCTTTAAAATCTTTCCCCCGGCCACGGGATTTCCGATCGCATATACCTTCTGACCAGGTTGAGCTCTGGTTCGGGAAATTTCAACGGGTTTCAGGTTGACATTATGTTCCGACGGATCGATTTGAACCAGGGCCAGGTCATACGTCGGATGAGTGCCAAGGATCTTGACCTTCTTATAGGTGTATGTTTTCTTTTCGCCCCCGATGTTACGGGCGTCCAATCGCACGTGATACTTTAACGGGGAAAGCACCACGTGAGCATTGGTCAGGATCAGCCCGTTCTGACGAATGATGATTCCGGTTCCACTGGTCTCCGGATTATCAAGTGTGACAATGGACGGTGCGACCCGATCGTAGACGCTCTTCGCATCCTGAGCCCGGACCCGGGCTGGAAGGAGAAGGATCAATAAAATAACAAAAATATGTTGAAAAAACCTCATTTTCTGCATCGGTTTTAATTTGTTCATGTCAGGGTTAACTTAAGGAATTATATTGGTTGATTCAAGAAATAAGTAAAAAATCGCCGTCCATTGGATTGATCAACCAATGCTGATCGGTGTTAGAAGAATAATTTGATGTGATCCCCACTCGCTTTCATAATACTCTTGCCGGGATCGGTCTGTTTTCATCATCTAATAGCAAAGCTGAGACAAATGTCCTCCAATCCCTCCCCCGATGAGATCATCGAGAAACTGAAGCATATGAAGAACCTCTCGCCCGGAACCGACAAACGGGACCGTTCGTTTATCCTGAACCAGCTGGACCACGAGGAGGCACGGGTTCGCGAAGTAGCGGTCAGCTGCATATGGGATGTACCGGACAGGGACGTGGCCGATACCGTCCTGGAAATGGCCCGGAACGATCCGAGCGAAGGCGTGCGCGTGCAGGCCATTCGTTCGCTGGGAATCTACATGCGCGAGGGCGAAATGGAAAGGTTTGAATCCGATGACGGTCCGATAAAAGACGGCCTCACCGAGCTTAGCATGACCGAGGACCAGTACGAACGAATGCGTGATTTTCTAATCGAGACCTTCCGCGACAACGAAGAAGTAACCCTCGAAGAACGACGCCGCGCCCTGGAATCGCTTTCCTTCCTGTACCGTGAGGACGTGACCGGGATGATCGAGGAGGCGTATCAACACGACGAGAAAAAAATGAAAGTCAGTGCCCTGCTGGCGATGAGCCGGCGAAAGCAACAGAAGTGGAGGGATGAAATCCTGGAATCACTGAACAGTGCCGACGAGGAGATTCAGCATCAAGCCCTCGCCGCAGCAGGGGAGTGCTCGATCGAAGACGCCCATCAACCACTGAAGAGCCTGGCAACCTCGATCGAGGATCGGGAGGTGTTTCGCGAAGCGGTCATGGCCCTGGCCATGCTCGGGCTACAGAAAACCTTCTCGTTTCTTGACAACCTGGACGTGGAAACCCGAATCAACGTGGACCGGGAATTCGCCGAGAGCGCCATGGAGGAATGGAGGTTCAAGAACAACGTCCGCCAGGACATGCAGGAAAAATGAGGTTACTGATGAAGAAGGGAAGGAACAGGATTTGTAAACAGCTCACTTCCACAACAGAATTTTCCAAAATTATGGGGAAAAAGAATGGCCTCGGCGGGGCTAAATAATGGAACCCCGAGGATGAAGCCTATAAAATTTGTTCTCGTGATTGTGTTGGCTTTTTCTGTCAAGGCCCCTCCTCCACGGTCGGGGCTCTGTCCGGAAAACGTCCTATCGCAGGTCCGCGATTGTCATAGCTGATGGGAGAGATTTACAACAATTTCGAAGAGGATCTTCGGGAACTCCGGGAAAAGTACGATCACCGGCCCCGGACCGAACTGCTCGAACTCCTTCTCCTCGCCCTCGAACGGGAGGAACTGGTAACGGTTTCCTACCGAGAAGAACTGATGAAACACCGGCTCGAGGAGCTCGACGTCCCCGGGAAAATAAAGTCTATTTTCCGTCAGTGCCTGATCTGGACGTGGCTGGACGAAGAAATGCATGCACGGTTCACTCGAGGCCTCCTTGTTCAGATGGGTGGACCGGTCACACGGATCCAGTCCCGTATTCAGCAGGGTGCGGGCTGGATCGGTGGATGGGCCAGTTCCGTACAGCAGCACATCGAATGGTCGAAAGCGCCCGTCTCTCGCTCGATCGCCTCCGTCATTTCGTTCCTCGGCACCCTTGCGGGTCGGGTGCCGGAAGAGATTCGAGATGAACTCCGGTACCTTTCCTTTCTATCGTTCTGTTCGCTG
>CAZSFH010000204.1:3850-5234 GCA_964606115.1 uncultured Planctomycetia bacterium
GCCGCAGCCTGGAAACGGATGTATGAAATTGCCGGCGACGACTCCGACATAGACGAACGAACGCAGTCGCAGTTTCGGAAAATGTGGAAGGATGAGGAACGACACCGGGAGGTCTTTGATCTGTTAAGCCAGTCCATCACCGATGACGGAACGCTCCGGGACGGCGTGACGGCCGGAGAACTGACCGATCGGATCCGAAACCTCGGACCGTATTTCCTTCCACGTCACCTCCGTGAACAAAAGCGACAGCTTCCCGTCGGCAGCGGAGGGAACGTTGCCGTCCATGCCGATTCGTCGCCGATCAACAAGAAAAACGCCCTCCATCAGGCTCTTGAGAACGCCCAATTTCCGTCGATCGTCCGGGAGCAGATTGACAACCGCGATACCCCGATCGAGGACCAGTCGGTGGTAATCAAAGCCAATTTTAAACTCGGGTACCACAAAAACGACACGTCGATGATCACGGATCCTGAACTTGTCCATTTCCTCGCCGAATACCTGGAGGAACTGGGCTTTGGGCGGGTGCTTGTCGGAGAAACACCGGGGATCTATCGCGAATTTCTGGAACATCGATCGGTGATGGAGGTGGGGCAATATTTCGGTTATGAGAGTTCCCATTACGAGCTCGTGGACCTGAGCCGGAACCAGCTGGAATACGATTATCCACAGGGCATGGCGCAGTACTCGATGTCGAAAGTGTGGCACGACGCCGATTTCCGAATCGTGTTCTCGAAAATGCGAAGTCACCCCATTGACTTCGCCCACCTCTGTCTGGGCGGCACGCCGATCGATGAATACCTGTTTCCGGAGCGGCTGGCGAACCGGCTGACCGCCCTCATGATGCCGATCAGTGAATGTCCCGCTCACTTCGCCCTGATCGACGCCTACGAGTCGGCGGCGGATGGTCTGGTCGGTTGCATCGGATGTCCGGAAGCTCCATCCCCCGGACGGATCTACGCAGGGCGCGATGCGCTGAGTACCGACATGGTTGCGGTCCGACACATGGGCCTCGAGCAGCCGCGGGACGTCGAACTCTTTCGCACCGCCTGTCACTGGTTCGGAACACCTTCGGAGGAAATCACGGTTATCGGCTGCGACGAGCCACTGGAAGACTGGCGGCATCCGTATTCCAATGAATTTTTAACCCTGTTGAGTCTCGTGGCGGGTCCCGTGTACGAATACTCGAGCAATCGTGGCGAAGTGTTTCTACCGCCGGCGGATGAGGATGCCTTTCCTCGAAAATCAAAACCCGGATGCTTGATGAGGATCCGGCAGTGGATGGTACGAAAACTGCTGGGTCTCCGGGAGCCGATATGAGCGAGAAAACCGTGGTCGTCGTCGGCGCCGGCATGGGCGGACTCGCCGCGGCGATCCGGGCTCGCCG
>CAZSFH010000205.1:0-5228 GCA_964606115.1 uncultured Planctomycetia bacterium
AGCGCAAGAATGGCCGTTGTCAACCCGACCTCCCGCCCCTCCAGAAACCGCCGATCCAGCGTCGTCAGCTGCTCACACCACGTCTCCTCGTCAAAGGACGACACCGGTTCCGACGACAGGTCCCGAACAAAGGATTGAACGCGCTCAGCCGCCGCTCCTCCGCCCGGAAGCCCCCCGGCTCCATCCGCCACGACCAGAAGTACCCCTTCCTCCACGTCCGCCGGATCAAAGACCTCCACCCGATCCTCCGGCTCCCCGGATGATCCCTCCACCGCGAGATCAACAGAAAACCGATCGGAATCAGCCATCTGCTCGGCACCTGCTCATCGTGAAACGAACGTCGGGAACTGCTCAATATTCTTATTTCTTGCTTCGGACGTTCGCAGGCCGCTTCTCCGTTTGCGAATGACAACGCAAGAGAAAATCACGATTCGTCCTTCAAACGCTCAATGATCTCCCGGATTTTTTCATCCGCCGTTTCATTTTCCAGCTGAACCGTTCCGGCTCCTTCGTGTCCCCCCCCACCGTACTCCTTGCAAAGATTTCCCACGTGGACGTCACAGGTTTGATTGAAAATACTGTGGCCGATAGCGACGACCGTATTCTGTTTGTCCTTCCCCCACATAATCCGTGCCTCCACGTTCGCGTCGGGATAGAGGGTGTAAATCAAAAACCGGTTCCCCGCCGGAACGTCGCGAAGGTCAATATCACGCAGGTCCGTGACGATGACGTTTTCGTCCCGTTCCGAGTGTTCATTGAGCACCCGTTTACTGTCCTCCTGTTCCTCGATGACCCGGTCGGCCCGCTTCTTCACTTCCTTGTGTTCAAGTACTTTCTCGATCGGCAGTTCTTTCACGTATTCCACGAGCCACCGAAAATATTTTTTGAACTGCGGGCCGAGTCCACTCCGTGGATCAAGGGTCATCGCGAGAAGAATCCAGCCCTCCGGATGCTCCACCTCCTGCATCGTCAGACGGGCTGCATCGATCTTATCCGTCGCCTCCAGCATCGCCGGAAACCAGTCCCCGAAATCCGGTTCATCGTAATAATCATAAATCACGCGGGCACAGCTGTCTTTCAGCTCGAACGCCCCGTCGAATTGACCGATGTCCTCCAGAGTGCGTTCCTCCGACGCGTGATGGTCAAACCACATATGACAGCCGTCCACGTACGGAAAATTCACGACGATGTCATCTTCGTCGACGGGGACCAGCCCATCCTGCACATCCTTCGGATGCGCGAATCGGATGTCATCGATATCGTGCATTTCCGTGAGAATGACCGAACTGGTCAACCCATCCATGTCCCCGCGAGTCAGAATATTTTTGGTCATCTCGCACCCCGACTGAAAGCAGGAAAGAACCACCCGAATCGAAACTGCATCATATCAAACCGGAACCGGGGGATAAAGAATGGCCGGGGCGGGACTCGAACCCGCACGGGCATTACATGCCCAGGGGATTTTAAGTCCCCTATGTCTGCCGATTCCATCACCCGGCCGGCAGGTCACAATTTCCAACCAACTCATCTTCTTAAGATATTGATCGAATCCGTGGTTTACCCTACAAAATGATAAACCGGAGGTCAATCAGCGGACCGGCATCTTATTGAGGATTCTTCATGAAACAACTCTTTGGTCTTCTGTCAATTCTTTTCGGATGGATCCTTCTTGGATGGATCGGTTATAACCTGTTTTTTGAGATGACGGATTTGTTCAGGGAACAGATCCGTTCCCGATCCCCGCTTTTTTTTATCCTCAAGATTCTCATCGGCCTCCTCACCTCCTATCATTTTATTTCATACGGCCGGAAATGGATCATCGAAGAAACAGAAGAAAAAACCACCGACGAGGCCTCACCCGACTTGCTTTCTGACCGAGACGAGGAAGTGTAAATGAACCCCGGCCTAATCGCCGGGATTCATCCGTTCTCTTTGAATTGATTTATCAAGGTGCAGAAATGAGCGACGACAAGCTGACTTTCGAGATATGGAACGACATACTTACGGACCTGATAAAACAAAGTGTTTCAGGTGGTATTCTTGCTGTTCTACTTCTTCTCGCACCGGTCGGATGTGATTCGGCGACGAAAAATAATCACCCGGCCCTGGCGGTTTTGCGACAGAACATAAGGGCTGCCGAAAATGAAAACCTCGACGCTTATATGGATACAACGCATCCGGAATCTCCCAAAACCGTTCTCAACCGGATGATCATGAAACATATTTTGATACCTACGATTTGACGTACGAACTGTCCGTATTGAAAGTCACCAAGCAGACAGAAAACATGGTGCACGTGGAGTTTGTTCAGGTAACAAAAAAGAAAAGCGGGCCGAAATTGCGTCCGAACCGGTTACAGGGCATTCACATACTTAAAATGCATGACGGAGTGTGGAAGATATGGGATACGAAGAGGACGGTAAAAGCAGGATTCGCATTCCTTTTGATCCACAGTTATTTAATGTTCAATTACCGGACGAGGAAGGGGTCAGCTGGGGGGCCTCGCCCCGTTTCGCAGGATCAAAAAGGCGGAACGAAATATCTCCGCCGGGAACTTGAATCTGTTTCTGGATGCCTCCGTCATCGTTTCCGTTGGGCCCGACACTATAAATGACGACCCCATTCTGCACCGTCCGGAACTTCATCGGACCTCCGCCATACGGATCGGCGAACCATCTTTGAGGGATCTCCGAACGTCGGGAAGGCCATCGACCCCTTTCCATCCGAAATTGCTCTACGGCGATGGCCAACCGGGTTACGAGAACCTTCGTCCATGTTTCGGTCCAAGATTCAGCCAAACGGGCTACTGTTTCTCGAACCCTCCCGGCAATGGTTTCCTCCGTTCCCTCGAGTGAACGAAGATATTTCAAATCTCTGGAACGCCTCTTCCCAAGCGATTTCAGAATTTTCAGTTGGACCTTCATCCGATCGGCGAGCCGGGATTCGTAATATCCGGGGGCAAGCGTGGCGTGGAGCCGGTACAAAAAAAGCGAGATTCGGCCCATGGTTTTTCCCGTCCGTTCCGTTTCTTCGTCCTCCTTGTAGATCCAGTTATATACATCACTGACGGGACCATTCGGAATCCATCCGTTGCGCGCGTAAAAGTCTTCTTTCTCATGAAGTTTATACGCGGTATAAAGGTCAATATGCTTCAGGTAATTCGCGTTCAAGGCCAGACGGCTCTTTAGCGTGGTCGTAATTTTTAGATGTCGGAACGTTCGAGAGAGAGCTCGGCTCAATTCGTTCCGTTCCGTTTCGGGGATCGTCGTCCTTGACAGTAATTCTTGAAACCGGGAGATGGCAATTGATATCAGCGTCAGACGGATCATGGAAAGCAAGCGGCGCGGGTTGTAGCGAAAGGAATCGGTGATGTGCAATATGTGCAGAATCGAATTCACCGCCCCCCCCGTATTCCCCTCCAACTCCTGATACAATGACAGCAGGGAAAGGCCTATGGCAGCGTTGTGAGCGTTTGTCAGTTCAAAATACTCGTTCGATGGATCCACATCCATAGAACGATTTATGCTGTACGCGTGAAAATCATATGTACGGGCTTTTTTCAACAGATCATACAAAGGCTTGTGTTCCGTACGAAAGCGGCGGAGAGGTTTTCTCCAGCGTTCCGGCAGCCGTTCACCGAGATCCGGTAACTGCGGCCCTTCCACTCCCGCCAACGGCAATTGATCTGTCGGTCCGCACAGTTTTTCCGAGGCCTTAAAAGCGGCCCGGTAATACCTCGCCCCGTTTTCTCCATGTTCCTCCGGCTTCAGGTTCTTCCGAAGCTCCTGAGAACGCGTCGGGAGTTTACGGTTTTTCATCTCGTCCAGCAGCCGATCCCGAGCACGGTCGCCGGTGTAATTGATCCAGAGAATATAGATGAGTCCAAACCCGAACGATAGGATAAAAAGCCATTTCGCGGCAAAGGTGGACTTCTCAAATGCATCCTGAAGAATACCTTTATTTTCTTCCGCGTTGCTTGAGGATTCTCCTTCTTTTTCCTGTTCGTCCCCCTTCTGATGATTTGTTTCTACCTGTTCGACTTCCTCCTCTTCGGTGTTCGACCTCGAATCCTCGTTGTCCTGCCCGGTTGTGTCGTTCGTTTCCTCTTCTTTCTCGGTCATTCCTAACACTCTCCAACTTCAATACATTTCCCTCAGATCAGTTTCGAACCTGTAAGGCCGTTCTAAGTTGTTTCTCCACGTCCGGCCAGTGCTTCTCTACGTCCACATGCCGCAGATAAACATGGCCGAACGGGCTTTTGCCGAGATGCTTACTCTTCGCTGTTTTCCCGGACGATTTTTTCGTAGAGGCACTTTTCGTGAACCAGAGTTGAATGAACTTCGCGGTTCGTTTGGAGGAGATACCGACCCTGAACGAAATACCGGGTCGGATTTCCCAGCCCGGCGGAGAAACCATGTTCACAAGCCCGTCCGGATTGACTCTCTGGATGTTCCATTCTTCCGAGGGGCGTACGTTCCGAAGTGCATGAACAATTTTTGCCTGCCTGTCGGGGATGCCGGTTAATTCTATTTTGATGGTGTTGGACGGAGGAAGGCCACTTTTTTCAAAATAATCCTCTTCTCCCCGGTGCCGGATCAGATAGGTTCCGGGTTTGTAAAACGCGTAATGTTCGTTCAGGTCGAAATGGCCAAGCAGGACCTGTTTGTTCCCCGGTTCGATCGTCCCGGGTCGCCCGCCGGTCTGTCGGATGGGGTCCGTCCAGAGAACGTCCTTTCCATCTTTCCGCCGAACCTCAAAGGGATCGTTGACGGCAATCTGCTGGCGGTTGAATTGAATCGAACGGTCGGTCGTGTTTCGTACGGTCAATCGGACCGGAATGCGCTCCTTCAAACGGTATTTCTGCTGGCTGCGGACGAGTTCGAGGGTTGTCCGGAGAGAAGACCGGTGACATCCGGATCGGGGTTGAATGACAATGAATAAACCCAGCAAAAACATTGACCGGTGAAGAAGGTTGGACATGTTCATTCC
The DNA here is from genome assembly GCA_964606115.1 of uncultured Planctomycetia bacterium. Classification (GTDB taxonomy): domain Bacteria; phylum Planctomycetota; class MHYJ01; order CAYXQY01; family CAYXQY01; genus CAYXQY01. The sequence continues at coordinate 4,990 of CAZSFH010000205.1, forward strand.
CATCCGCGTTCGGTGGCCGTTATTCTAAAATGACACGTTCCGTCACGATCCATTATCTCGCTATTTTTTTGAGTCCATCCTTTTCCCTCATTTTTGACCCCATCCGAAAAGGGGGCGCGTACTCAGCGTCCGATTTTTGGCGCATAACAAGGCATTTGGAGGAGGCAATGCCGCAAAAAGTGCTTTGTCGACGAGAAATAACGCCGGTAAACGTCAAAAACCGGACGTTTTCTTCGAAA
>CAZSFH010000206.1:0-5207 GCA_964606115.1 uncultured Planctomycetia bacterium
GTGCGGAACCGGGCCTGTTGCGCGTCCGATCGGCGGAAGGGGTGGGGCAGGCGCTGGTGGAAGTAACCCGTTACACCGACGCCATAGAATCATACAAATTCGCCCTCAAGTCCCTGGACCGGCTGTGGGCGCTGACGAAACGAAATCGCAAGAAAAAGGAAGGGGAGCAGGAAAAAGAAGAAGGAAGCGAAAAAGAGAGCCGAGAGACAAAAGTGGTCGGCACGGGCGAGGACCGCGAGCTGATTGCCCGTGTGAAGAAGCAGACCGAAAAAACGGGCATTGCCGAGAAAACGTACCGAACGTTCCGGAAGCGGATCCGGGACCGGCTGGAAAAGGCGAAGCGGCTGCGGGACATCGACAGGTACGGGAAAGATTTCGTGCTGTTCCGCGAGGCCGAGGATCTGAGACGGAACCACGAGTCGTACGGGAAGGCCATGAAGAAGTACAAAAAAATCACGAAGGAGTTTGACGAGGAGAAAAGTGCCTTCGTGGAGCCGTCCCGGCTGTACATCATTCACTGCATGCGGAGACAGGGAAAAACGAAAAAGGCCCGGAAATACTACAGTCAGTTTATTAAGAATCAGAAGTATGGCCTGTACCGCGGAGACGCCCTTCTGGCGCTGAGTGAAATTGCCCTGTTCCAGGCACGACCGAAGCGGGCGAACCGGCATCTGAAACGCCTGGACAAATGGATCACGAAGGTGCGAAAGGGAGCGAAAATACAGGTAAAAAATCTGCACAGCAAAGAGGAGGCGGCGAACAAGGTGCGTCCGCCGCAGAGGGAGTATCGCAAGAACGACGATCCCTCTGAACTGGGGGGTGGGCCTGACGAGGTTGAAATCCGTCCCGGACAGCTTGTGAATCGAAAGACAACGCCGTGGTACCTGAATGATCTGGAAGAGAAGTGTGCCATTTACCGCGGCTTCATTGCCTTTTATCGCGGCCAAAAGAAAAAGGCGCGAAAACATTATTCAAGACTTACCGGGTTGGACACCAGATACAATAACAGTGATTCTCTAATATCCCCAACGAACTTAACCAGACTCAAGTGGAGTTTGGAGAATGGCCGTCTTTATGCCTATAAACAGGAATTAGCTCAGTTTGAAGGGCGAAAAAAGTTTGCTTTGCAACTGGCTAACCTTTTTATCCTCTTGCTGAAGCCTCAATTGAGTAAGGGGGTTTCCAGTCAGTTGATCGAAGGGCGGTATGGTACTCTATCAGTTGCTGAAAAAGACTACGCCCAGTTTATAAAAGGGATTTCGCATTACTGGATGGGCAACCGTAAAAAGTCGTTCAAAAAGCTGAAGAAGGTTTTTAAGCGATACGATGGTAATTTTACAGAGATCCGAGCGATGTATACGGCAGGTAACATAGGAATCAATTCTACGGATTCTGAACTGATTTCCAAGGGCAAGAAAATATGGTGGAAAATCATTAAGTCCGGTGTCAGGGGGCGGTTTGCTAAAAAGGCTTGGTTGTCAATGTCTTCGCATCTGGCTGAGGAGGGACAAGAGAAAAAGGCGCTTGCATTATTGAAAAAGTATCCGTTTCAGGCGGGGCGGTACAGCGAAATTGTCAGTCGTAGAATTCGTTTTCTTTCTTCCAAATTGAATCAAGAGGACAAATCCGATGAATAATCAGATGCGTTACTTTCTGTCGTTTTTAGCTATCGGTTTGTTTTTGGTTTCGGTAGAAATCGTCTCTGCACAAAAATGTGGTGAGTCTGGCAATAGCCTTCCTCAGTTAAAAGTAAAGAAGAAAAGTGGAGAAGTTGAAAAACAAGAAGGAAGAAGTGAGGCAATCGATTTTAGTGACGCTACTCCAACAAAAGGGTGTGTTGATTCTTCCGTTGGTACAGAGAGTCAGTTTCGGCTTTATTCGCGAGTTTTTACCCCGCCTAACGGATACGAGTTTCTGCCACCAAAAGGAGGGGGAGAGAACGGGGCTTTTGTTGAAATAGTAACTTTGCCCGAAGCGATTGATGTACTTGCATCTCCGGATAGTTCGGACGAAATTCAGATTGAAGCAACCTATGAAAAAGGGGATTGTCCCCCATTTCCATTAAAAGGGGAGGGGAACCTCAAAAGAGAAAAAACGGGTACAGGTGGTCAAGGAGAGGGGGGTGAAACCTCAACAGAACCTGAAAGAGTACATTGGTCAGCAAAAGTAGGGAAGAAAGAATGCAGTCAAACTGTCGTGTGTCCTATTACGGAGTTCCCTAAAAGTGATGTGAAATTTGGTGTTTCCCAGGAGCTCTGTCTCGATAAGAACAATTTAAAATCTTACAAGGCTTCAAAAATTGTTGATACGAGACAGGTTATGATCACCCCTACTGGGACAAAGAATGGAGCAAAGGAAAAACTTGATTTTGTTATTGTGGATGATGTGAAGGTTCAGAATGGAGAAACAAAAACTGTTACAGAGTTTGGTATGACAAAAAAGATTGTTTTTAAAAATAATAATTTATCGGTTAAGATGAAAGGGAAAGATCTTCCAGCACGTGATTTTATTTCAGAGTCTTATTTTTCATTGGAGATCAATAATCCTGGAGGTTACGATCTTAAGTTGTCAAGAAAAACAAGGATTGATACAGAGTTAGGTGAAAGGGCAACCTTTCGATCATCGGGTAGTTCGAAAATTACTGTAGAGGGTCCACCGGAGGCTGATGCCCTTCCTATTGGTAATCCCCCTCGAACTGAACAATTGAAAGAAGCTGAAAGAAAGTACGAAAAGTTATTGGGAAGTGAAAGCAATGCTCGAAAGTTTTTTCGAGCTCAAGCAAAATCTTTAAAAGCAAGAATTGAACAGTTAAACAAAAAGATAGAGGAGACAGAAGAAGGGTCAACCAAGAAAAAAATAAAGGACGAAAGGGATCGGATCGACCAGCAAAGGAATTTTATAAAGGGGGTATTACTTGGTGAGAAAACCCAGACTATGAAAAAGGGGGTGAACCCAGCATTAGGTTTGCTTGATTCAAATGATAATGAAACTTTAGAACTCGTGCAAGCTGATGAAACTTTTTCTACCATGCAAACTCTAAGGCATTTGCCAAAATTATCTGAAATTGTCATAACATCAATACCGACTTCATTTATAGGTGGAACGATTAGCTTAGATCTTGTTTCTGGTGTTCTTGATGGGTTTACAGTTTACCAGCTCATTGATTTACAAAGTGAGGTATTCAATGAGTTGCCAGAAAGGCAGCAACAGATCATTGAAACGATTAAAGAAGAAGCAGAAAAATTAAAAAAGGATGAAATTGATAAAGAAGAATTCAGGGAAAGGATTAAGGGGGAATTGAAGCAATTGAGTGTGACTGAAAAATGTACTCCAAAATTTGGATAAAGTAAAATGGTATTGGGGTTAATCATGTCTTTAATTCGTTGTGAATGAAGTTATGAAAAGGAATGTGTTTGTATGGGGCTTCGTATTCGTTGCCTTTGCGTCCTCTACATTGTATGCAGGAGATCAGCAAACGTTAAATGAACTCGTTCGAAAGGGACGTATTTCGAAGGTGAAGTCATTACTTCGTCAATCGGGAAATGATCGTCAGTTCACAGAACGTGAGCTCAATCAAGCTCTTCTTTTGGCCTCGGAAAAAGGTAATCTCAAAATTATCAAACTTCTTGTTCGGTCCGGTGCTGATATAGACATGACGGATGACGAAGGAAAGACCCCCCTTATGAGGGCATCATTAAAGGGGCATCTGAAGATCGTAAATTATTTGATAGAGCAAGAGGCCGATATAAACGCTAAAGACAAAGACAACTCCACTCCTCTCATACATGCCACTTATGATGGGCATAAGGACATCATGAGTTTACTTTTAAAAAATGGTGCAAAAGTGAATCAGAAAACGACAGACTTAGAATGGTCAGCAATCATAATTGCCAGTAAAGAGGGCTACGCGGATATTGTGAGTCTGCTATTGAAACATGGAGCTGATGTAAATGCCAGAGACCGAACCGGGAAAACACCATTAATGTGGGCGGCCAGCAATGGTCATGATGCAATTTTTGATAAGTTGCTCAAAGCCGGAGCAAGGCCTGGTGATAAAACCGGTGCAGGGGGTACGGCCCTCATGTTTGCCGCGAAAAATGGCCACGCGAAAATCGTGAATAAATTAATAAAAAAAGGAGCTGATGTATCGAGGGTCTCGAAGGGTAATAAAACGCCTCTTTTTTTGGCGTCATCCTATGGCCATAAAAAGGTGGTGAGGATGTTACTTGATCATGGAGCGGAGGTGTCGACGAGATCAAGTGTTACGGGTACAAAAGGCATGACCCCTCTTCATATCGCGTCATATCAGGGATACCTGGGGGTGGTAAAACAACTAAAGGAGTCTTCTGCAAATGTGAATGAAAAGGATGATGAAGGAAATACTCCACTGATGCATGCTGCGGGGAATGGGCATCTAAAGGTTGTGAAGTATTTTGTAAAGAAGGGGGCAAGCATGACACCAGAAGATAAAAAAGGCTGGAGGGCTCTTCATCATGCGTCAAATGGGGGACATAAAAAGGTTGTAAGATATCTAATAGAGAACGGTGCGGAAATAGACAAAAAAACGAAACTCGCAGGAGTTCCACCATTGGTCCTGGCCATTGTTGGAAAGCACAAAGATGTTATAAAAATATTGTTGAGGCATGGAGCGAAGGTAGATGTAGAGGGAGACGATATCGGTTCAACACCAATAAATGTTGCCGCTATGATGGGGCTCCCGGAAGTTGTTCAGGATCTCATTGAAAAGGGAGCTAAAATAAATGCGGAAAATGAAAAAGGGACCACCCCGTTGATCGCAGCTGTGAAAAATGGACATATTGATGTGGTGCGCGTATTGTTGAAGAACGGTGCTGATTTTAGGGTTAAGAACAAGAAGGGGGTGTCAGCAGTTGAAGTGGCAGTAAAAAATGATAAACATGAGATCGTTAAGCTCCTCAAAAAGTACGGAGCAAAAATTGATAAACAAACCTATTAATCACAATGTCTCGTCTACTCGCGAATTGAGGATTTGAAGGGGCACAATTCAGAGAAAAGGCAGGCACAAAAAATAGAGATATTTGGTTACAATTCGTTTAAAAAAGTGAAGTTGACAAAGGTTTGTTTGTGGCGTCACGAAAGTGGTGTTTCACGAAACGGGGTGATCGCTTCTTCATCATCTCATCCAGCTTCGACCAGAAGCAATTGCTTTGTGCTGGTAACAAGTTTTA
>CAZSFH010000207.1:0-4388 GCA_964606115.1 uncultured Planctomycetia bacterium
AGATAGGTATGGCCGATCGCGGTGCCCCCGAAGCCGTGGGAAAAAAATAAAAAAGGGTATTGCTTGCGGTCGCCGGACAGATCTGCATTCAGGGCGACTGTTCCGCGATTATCGCTTTTTTTACTTCCGTACCGGTAGTCCCGTTCTTTTTCCTCGGTCGGATACCAGAGGGCCACGGTGACCGTCCGGTCCTTGACCGGGACGTCAATGATCCGGAACCCTGCATTATACGACGGTCGTTTCTTTTTCTCGGGTTGAGCGTCAGCGGGGTGTGGCCAGAGGATCATCAGGAGAGCGGCGGACGCCAGCAGAAGGACGACCGCCTGAGACCGTGCCTCGATGATGGTAATCAACCGGTCCGATCCGCCGGGTTTTTTCATTGAGTCGTTGGTTTCGAAAAGGGTTTCGTTCTCAGGAGAGACACCATTTTACAGGAGAAACCCCGAGCAAATAAAAAACCTGATCTGAACGTTAGCGTCCACTCTTTGAGATCTCACGGGACCGTATTCAGTTTTTGAGATGCTTTTCAAGGAAGCGGACGGTGCGTTTCCATGCTTTCTTCGCCGCATCCGGGTCGTACCGTTCGCCGGACGGGTTGGCAAACGCGTGATTCGCGCCCTCGTACAGGTGAATGTCTGCCGTTTTCCCCAGGGATTCGAGCGCGGAGGAAAACGCCCTCACGTCGGATGGGGAAATCGCATCGTCCTCCGACCCGAAGTGGCCGAGAATCGGCATCTTCAGGGCGGACAGCTGCTTTTTGTCCGTGACGAGGTGTCCGTAATAAATGACGGTCGCATCAATCTTCTCGGGAAGCGTGAGGGCGGTCCGAAGCGACCATCCGCCGCCGAAGCACCAGCCGATGACCCCCACGCTTTTCGCGCCGCTCTCGTTGCTCAGGTAACGGTACGCCTGACGGACATTCTGTTTGCCCTGATCTTTTCGTTCCATGGCTTTGTTCATCAGGGACTTTGCTTGATCGGGAGAATCCGCGGTCTGGCCCCGGTACAGATCCACGGCAAGGGCAGAGTACCCCTGTCCCGCGAGACGGCGGGTCATCGATCGGATCTGATCATTTAACCCCCACCACTCGTGGATCACGATCAAACCGGGAAGCGGTTTCTCCCCGGTCTCCTTCGGCTGTGCCAGGTAGCCGGTCACCTCCGTCTCCTGAACCGTGGCGTACTGGACCGTACGGGTCTCGACGGGTTGTTCCGGTTCCGACGAACTCGCCTCATTCGAAACCGGACGATCGTTCTTATGTTCCTCCGCCATCTCCTCCACGGGACCGGAATCTCCGTCGCAGGCAGGAAACAGAAGGGCGAAGATTCCGATCAGCGAAAACACGGTAATTCGTCGTATCATGAGCTCCTGTGTGTAATAAATGAATGGACGGTCCGTATCATATCGGTTTCCGACATATCGTCGCCCCGGGTAGCAGGCAGGGGGCTCGTACAGAGTGTTGAACGACACAATCTATTATTCAATTAAACCATATAATTCGTTGACAAAACAGGAGATACTCCTGGTCAAAAAACGTGGATGCGTTGAAAAACGGGATTTCATTCCGAAGCTGCGAAGAACCAAATACCATTGAGGCATGCGGTAGAAAGAGGGAGCAAAATGTGGAGGGTTCGGTACAGCTGACGGCGCTCGCCGGGATCTCAACCGGTTTCCTCGGAATCGTGTGGGGAAATGATGATCAGGCCTCGCCGACGACGGAAAGTTGCAGGATCTTTTCCAGGTTGAACACCCGCTCGGCGTCTCGTTTATGACAGTAACCTTTCAACCCGTCGAACGGGTGGCCCTGATATGACATTTCACCAACCTCCTCCGGCGTGACGCGCCGCTCCGAACGGGTGTCGTTGCTCTTGAGATAAACGAGATGCAGGTCCTGATCGTTTTCGATGGCGGCGCTGATGCGCTGCTGTTTTTCCTCGACGGGCATTTTCTGATTCGCGCGAAGATAACGCGTGTCGGTCAGGAATTTTTGAATGCGCCAATCCGTGAAAATATGTTTTTCCTCGACGGGTTTCTTCAGCACCAGCCCGTCCAGGGTGGTGCACCGGGACAATGCGACGTACGCCTGGCCGTGTGCGAACATGCCGCGGTCGTAGTCAATGATCACGCGGTCATACGTTTTGCCCTGGCTTTTATGAATGGTTATCGCCCAGGCGAGGGTCAGCGGATATTGTTCGAACGATCCGATCGTTTCGGACACCAGCGTTCCGGCCTCGGGGTCATACGTAAACTGGTACATCTCCCACTCATACGGTTCCACGTCGACCACGGAACCCTCCTCAAGACGAACCTGAACAAGGACCTTGCCCTCTTCCTGGTCGAAGCCCACAATGCGTCCAATGGTCCCGTTGACCCAGCGCCGATCGGAATCGTTGTTGACCATCATAACCTGTGCTCCTTCCTTGAGTGTCAATTCCTCCCGCGTGGGAAGGGCACCTTCGTCGAAATCCCCTTTTCGTGTGCCGGAAAACGTTTTTTCGTCGCCCTCCAGTTTGTCCAGCTGTGTCTGGTTGATGCGTTGCGCTTTGCTGTTGGTGGGCGTCAGGTGAATATACATCTCGTCCGGTTCCGGGTCGAATTCCGGCTGGACCCGGTCCCGGAGCCGTTCCAGGTGTTCGTCGCTCACCGTGCGTTTTCGAACCGCGTTCAGCAGATCGAGAAAGTCGGAATCGGTTTGCCGGTAGACCTTCTGGAGTTCGATCATCTTCAGGTCCATTTCCTCCATCACCCGGCTGTCAAAGAAGTACGGGCTGTCGTAAACGGATTCGAAGTGATCCTTTTCGTCGGATGTTACGACGGGCGGAAGCTGATACAGGTCCCCGATCAGGATCATCTGAATGCCGCCGAACGGCGTGCCGGGTTCCGGTCCGTGCATCTTTAGCAGTTCGTTCACGCAATCAAGCAGATCCGCGCGGACCATCGAAATCTCGTCGATGAGGATCGCATCCAGTTCTTCGAACAGTCCGTCCCGGTCACGATCCTGAAAGTTCTCGCGCACTTTTTTCACCGTAATGTCCGGACGAAACCCGAAGAAGGAATGAATGGTTTCCCCCTGAATGTTGACCGCTGCCACGCCCGTGGGCGCGAGGTACGCCACTGTTTTGTCCGTGTGGTTCCGGAAGTACCACAGCAGTGTCGATTTCCCGGTCCCCGCTTTGCCGGTGACGAACAGGTGCTGATCCGTCTCGTCCATCGCCTCGAAGGCGTTTTTGAACGACGGATTGAGTTCGAGGTCCTCGGGAAGCATGCCAGGGTCTTCGAAAGTAAACGGAGAACAGAATTCGTTACAGCGTATTTTGTATATTATATAGAACTGGGATGCGAAATCATCCGAAAAGGGGGCGCGTACTCAGCGTCTAATTTTTGGCGCATACCAGGACATTTTGAGGGGGCAATGCCGTAAAAAGGGACATTGTCGACGAGAAATAACGCCGGTAAGCGTCAAAAACCGGACGTTTTCCTCGAAAATGAGTCTCAGCGAACGCTCGGGGAGATATCTTCAGGGGCAGGCGAGTTCTCTTCTTCCCGCACCATGGCTTTCTCGATCATCATCGCCAGGGGGCCGACGAGGAACAGTGCGTAGAACGGAGCCCAGATCAGGTGCATCAGGCGAAAGATCATCTCCAGCCCGGCGACCGCACCGACAAACAGGTACTGTCCCTTGCGGGATTTTACGGTGGTCACCGGATCGGTGATCATGAAAAACGCGAACAGCTGGTACATCGGTCCCGTGACCGGGGAGACTTCCGCGAACGCGGGATTTCCCGTGATGCCGCTTCGCACGACGGCCAGGACGATGAAACAGATCACGTACGTTGCGGTGATGTGAAGCCGATTTACTCGCCAGACAACGTAAAATCCGAGGCACCAGATGACGATCATCGGGCCCAGAAAGCTGCTCCACTGAATGCTCAGAATGCCAAAATCCTTGCCGGCGAGCAAAAGCATGGCCACGATACCGAAGTTGGACGGGTTCCACAGATGTTGGGTGTTTCCGTCCGGATCCACCTCCGATGAGATGATCGAAATCAATATTCCCAGAAACAGGATCACGGCCCCGAGCGTCCAGAGATCCACCGGTCCGGTCTGAAATGAGATATCCGGACTCCTGGAGAGGATGGCCACCAGGCCTCCCACAAGAATAAGAGGGGGACCCAGGTTGTGTCGGTTCAGCAGGTCGGATCCTCGATAGCGAAGGACGTATTTGGAGGCAATGGAAATCATACCGGCAAATGGATAGACCCACAGGTGAGGCGATCGGAGCAGGATGCCCACGCTGATGCCGGAGATATACGCACTGGATAGATTTCGCCACCGCCCGAGGACGAGTCGGCCCAGCGCCAGTTCCATGACCATGCTGGCACCGATCG
>CAZSFH010000207.1:4398-5123 GCA_964606115.1 uncultured Planctomycetia bacterium
AAATTTTTCCCAGCCGGCCAGGACCCCTTTCGTGATATGGGCTCCGATCAGGATACAGGTGATAAACAGCGGGGGGGTGTAACGCTCGTTGTACGACGGCAGCCGATCAAAGAAGGAGGCCAGGAAATGCCCCCGATCCGTTGAATCAGACATTACGCAAGCTGGCGTTAATAGGCATCAGAACGAGCGCACGCGTGAACTAAACCTGTAACCTGTGATCGGGTATGATCTGTCGGTCGTGGATCTCCTTCTATTTTGAATAGATGAAGGTGAACCGTGATCGTCAGGGAGCGCATGATCGATCCGAATTTGAGTATGACCAAGAAGCCGTTCTCAGGGCTCGCGGATCCGATGAACCTTGTCCGCCTCCGGCTTTTTGATCACCTGTTTTTTTCCGGACGGCCAACGGATGACGGCTTTTTGAACCGAAGTCGTGGAGCCCACTCCAAAATGCAATGTGCGCTGATTCTGAGAGCTGTATCCTTCCCCGCCGGTGATTAGATTTTTCTGTTGCTTTCCGTTCCAGTGCAGGGTCACTTCGGCACCGATCGCGCTGTGATTGCTTTTTGTTCCGGTCAGACGGAAGGCCACCCAGTGACGTCGATCCGTGACCTGATTTCGAAAGACCTTCACCGGCTCCCCCTGGCTGGCCACGATAACGTCCAGGGACCCGTTCAGGAAACCGTCGAACCGGTCATTCTCAAACCGTATCGAGCGGTGGTGAC
>CAZSFH010000208.1:0-5101 GCA_964606115.1 uncultured Planctomycetia bacterium
CGCGCCCTTGTAATTTCCGGCCCACGTATACACGCCGGCGCCGTGTTCGCCGATCTGACCCGTCAGGATCATCGGCAACCAGACGGCCCGGTTGTGTTCAGTCGCGTGAAAGTAGTGATTGATGCCCTCACCGTGGTGGATGGCCGCCGGACGGATGGAGGCGAGATCCTCGGCCAGCTGCTTGATCAACCCTCGATCGGATTCGGTGATCTCCGCCACGGTGTCGAGGTCGTAATCCTGCAGGTGCACTTTGTACATCTCGAACAGGGTCATCACCTCGACCTCCTTGCCGTCCGTGGTCGTGACCGTGCCGGTCCAGTTGAGGGCGGGATCGATGCCCTTCTCCTCGAGCTGGTCCCCGACCTCCTCTCGGCTGACCGGCGTCAGCTCGCCGGTGTTTCTGTTCATGACGACAAAATCGCCGAGGGTTTCTCGCTGTTCTTCCGTCAATCCCTGGATCTCGTAGCTCGGCCCTCCGGACAGATCCATGGGCTTGTATCCCTCGATAAAATCGGACGGCTGAAGACGTTCCAGCGTGTCCGTGCGCACAAGGAGCGGAAAGTCGGAAAACTGTTTCACGAACTCGGCGTCGTACAGGTCCTGGTCGATCAGGTACTTCGCCAGGTACAGCAGAATCGACGTGTCCGACAGGCCCGGTCGCACGGGAATCCAGTAGTCCGCTTTCGTGGCCGGGGCGTTGTATTCCGGTGCAATGGACACGATCTTCCCGCCCCGCTCCATCATTTCGATAAACCAGTGCGAATCCGGCATCTTGTTTTCGACCAGGTTCTTCCCGATCTGAATGTGAAGCTCGGTGTTTCGCAGGTCGTTGAAATCACAGTCCGACGCCTGCAGACCGTGCACGAACGGTTGCCCCGGGGCCTGGTCTCCCCGCCAGGTGTACTCGGTCCAGTCCCGTGCCGCTTTCGCTTCGTCCTTCTCCACGCCGCGCACGTGATGATCCAGCAGACCGGTCATGTTGGCGAACCGGAAGAGACCGAATTTTCCGACGATGCCGTGAATGGGCAGGTTTGATCCGATCTTGAACGTTCGCGTACCGGCGCCGTCCCAGTGCTCGAACATCTTCTCGCTGGCGCCGTCCTTCTTGAGGCGTTCCTTGCCCTTCTCACCGCTGTAGGTCTCAGCAATTGCTTTCATGCCTTTTGCCGCGTACTCCGCCGCCTCGTCCCAGCTAACGCGGACGTATCCGTCGTTTCCGCGGTCGTCAAACCGATACCTGGACCGCAGATCCGGATTGTCCGACAGGGACGGAAACCCGGCGTCGGCCCATTCCTTCCAGCCTTTCCGCAGGGCCGGCCCTTTCGCACGGTACGGTCCGTACACGCGGCGGTGCATGGTGTATCCCTTGAGACACATGCGCGGATTCCAGTCCTCCGTCGAGCTGTTGCCGTACAGATCCTCGTAATCGGCGTGCTCGTAATTCTGTTCCATCCGCACCATCACGCCGTTCCGGACGAATGCCTTGATCCGGCACATGTGCGTGTCGTTCGGCGCGCAGATGTAGGTGAAGGTGTCGTCGTACTTGTACTGATCGCGGTACGTCTGCTCCCAGTCCGTGTTGGGATACGACTCGAGCGGATTGTCGACGGACGTGGGTTCGAGACCGAACAGCGACGAGGGATTGTTCAGCGTGAGCCACGTCGCTCCGCCGCCCGCACCGATCATCTTCAGAAAACTTCGACGGGAAACCCCCTGCTCCTCGTTGTTTCGCTGATCGCTCATGGCTTACTTCTCCTGAAGCTTTAATTGAATCCAGTTCGAGATCGATTTCTTTCCGTTTCGTTCCTCGTACGTTCCATCGAAGGCCGCGAACCCGACCCAGATCGAGGATCCGGGTTCAAAATTCCGGTTGCTTTCATCCGGCGCCGTCAGAGGGCGGCGAAACTGCACCGTCCATTGACCGTTTTCCCAGGCCCCATCCGCCTCGACCGACATCCGGTCTTCGGGCAGCGAGGTGAGTGATCCAAATCCGCGGACCAGGTATTCAAGAACCGAGCGTTTCGTCAGCGAGGACTTCGCGAGCGGATTCTCCACGTCCACAGCGCTCTGGAACGATTTTTTCTGGTTCGCGATATTGTCTTTGCCCTCCTCGAAATCAAGGAACGCACCGTAATCCCGGTTCTCCTGCCCGAAATATCGATCGACAAACATTCGCGGGAACACATCCTCCAGATCAAAAGGACGTCCCCGCTCCTTGCCCACCTGTCGGACGGATTTCCAGTGCCAGATCCGTACCAGCCCCTTCTCGTCCGAACTCCCCATGCCAATGAACGGAAGCGGACCGTCCAGGACGGGATATTGCACCGCAACCGCATCCGGATACGCGTTATGCTGAAGGTCACTGATATTCCGGGTTGAATCCGTCCAGGAAAGGAGAAGAGCGATTTCGTCTCCGGCATGGGCGGCTTTGACCGTAAGCGTGGGGGGAGGGACCGGACGGGACCAGAGCGGAAACAGCACCATCCGGGTACCGGAAAGATCGTTCCAGGCCTCGTCTCCCGGATCCTCTGGAAGCGTATCCCGCCGAACGGCGGTGATTTGACCGTCCACGGGCACGGGCATCTGAGGACCTTCATTCGCGTTCCCATCCGAGAGGGATCGCACGTAATACACCATCGCCCACCGATCCTTCTCCTTCGAGAGGGCTGACGCGTAACCGGGCATACCGGTTCCGGTAATCCCGGTCATGATGGTTTTGTACAGCTCTTTCGGGGACCCTCCGGCCCTGTTCACACCCGTCGTCAGATCCCGGGGCTGAACCGGATTCCCTTCGGGCCCTTTCAGACTGCCCGCCGATGGCCCTTCGCCTTTCCCATCCCGCCCGTGACACGTCCAGCAGGCGTTCTGGTTGTACAGTTCTTGTCCGCGCTGGACCAGCTTCTCCGTCTTCTCCGGCGGCTCGGGAACCGAAATGGGATCCGGAACGGATTGTTTTTCGAACCGGGGTGAAAACGTCTTGACGTACTCAACGACGCTCTTGATTTCATCGTCTCCCAGCACCGTACGAAACGCCGGCATGCCGGAACCCTGAAGTCCATTTGCAATCGTCTCGTGAAGATCCTGATCCGTCGGTAATTTCCCCGCGGCCGTTGACGTGTATTTAAACTGGCCGTCCGTGAAATCCCGGGGGCGCGGATACAGATACTCCGCCGCCCGGCCGTTTCCTTTCCCGTCCTCGCCGTGGCAGGAGGCGCAGTGGCGGTTATAGAGTTTCTTTCCCTTCGCGACCATCCTCGTCTTTTCCCCGTTTTGTTCCTGATCCTTCGTTTTCTGATCGCTCTTGTCCCTGGACGATTCGGATTTCGACGGCTGATCCGGGGACTCCGAACGCCCGCAGGCCACCAGAAACAATCCGAGTGAACAGACAAACCCGACGGCCAGCAAGTAGAAAATGAAAGCCACCGTGTCGTGACCCGCCTTCCCGGCATCGACGGATTCGCCGGTCCTTCTCGATGCCCGGTGTGACCCGGAATCGGTCGAATCCATACTCATGATGCTCCTCTCAAAATGAGGTCCGTGCGCGATTTCAAAACCAATTTTTGACCTGAGTCTTCATGGGAGCAACTACCATGCCAACCCCGTCATTCACGTTTTATAACGCCAGAATTCGCCGAATACGGACCGTCTGGAAAAGACCATCCGACGTTGCATAAGACAGAGACCTGTCTTTACCCCGTGCAAAGTCGCATCAGGGAAAACGTTCGGTTGTTGTGAAATTGCAACGACGAACCCCTCAAAAAGGGCCCCGTAACAATCTGATCTTCCACGAGAAACAGGAGGAGAACCACGACCGCAAGGTGCAAGTCCCTGTCAGAAAAAAGCACGATGTTGACCAATATAACGGTGCGAATCCCGATTGATTCGCAACGCCATTACCCGGAACCGGTACGTCCGGGGGCCCTCGGAGGTTGCGTGTAGCTCGTACTCGAAACCGCCTCCCTTCCGATCATTTCGGACGTCAAGAAGGTCCTTCCCCCGGGGAGCATGGATGGTCCCCGGTCATCGTGGCCAGACTGCTTCCAATTGCCACGAGGCTGCTGAAAAACCCTCGCTTTGTCCGTACGATCACAGTCGGCGCGGCAGGGCGGCGTGATTTCGCAGGCAGTGCCTCAGCGCATTGCTGAAAACATCAGGTCGGGTTGGGCCGGTTGTGACGGTTCTCGTTGAGACGAAATGATTTGAATGAAACATGCTTTGACGTCTCGTCAATGGCACCGCGTAATAACATGACGACGCGAGAAATCCGCAACTTCAGCATCTTTATTTCGGCGAAGGTCAAGGAATGTTGAGGAAGCAATGCCGAAAAAGCGCATTGTTGACGACAAAAATGACACAGAGATTCGTCGAAATAAAGATGCCCAAAATCGAGTTCTGCGTAAACGGGCCGTCTGCGGCGTCACATTGCATCAATCGAAACCGGGATGGTTTCCAATTGTCCATCCAGGGGCAAATGAAATGTTTCCTTTGATTGCGTGTGTCCGTTGTCCTCCACGAAGTGAAACGGAGTGGACGTTGTTTCTTGTCAATTGTCCGGTGACCGTTCAGCTTATGGTCCCCAATTGCGTGGGTGACCGACCCTTCGAAGGTCTTGTTTGATTTAAAAAATCGCGCTGGTTGAGAGGGGGGGAGGAATGTTTTGAGGTTTCCGTGATACTGAAGGTCTTTCCCGCGTGATGGAATAACAACGTGCACTTCGCTTTCGCTCCGTGCACTCTTATGTTCCCGTCAATTTCAAGTGGGGGATAAAACAGAGTCTTTGAAGCGCAGATTCCCTGACCCATTCCACCTGTTTTCTTTGCGTTGGGAACATTTCCCTTGGATATCACCTTCCCAAGGAGTACAATAAATCCCTGCTCATTCGAGTTTTTCTGGCTTTTTCTTTTGCGGCTGCATTTGTTTCTGGCTCTGGTGGCTGATTCGGCCGAAAGATCGTAGCTAGACAGCTAGCGGTTGGCGAACAACCGCCTACTCTTATTCGTCGACTGAGAAGGCTCTTCTCAGTGAACCTGATGATGAGTCGCTGTAGCTCATGCCGGCCGATTTTAGAAGGGAATCTTCTACAACTCAGCTTCCGCTCAGT
>CAZSFH010000209.1:0-5098 GCA_964606115.1 uncultured Planctomycetia bacterium
ATCTCTGCGTCATTCTTCCTCTCAAACCCGTCCGAAGGACGAAAAAGGAAATGGACGCCTTAATGGCATGCATTCCTTTTTCTTTGGGGTTTCCTGCGGAAAAATTCCTTGACCTTCGCCGAAATAAAGATGCTGAGAGCGTGTATTTCTCGCGTAGTCATGCTAAACGCCGACAAAACAGGGTATTTTTCCTTTCCTCGGGCCGAGCCATAATAAGAGAAACAAACCGGTGTATTGACCCCTTTGATAATGAATTATAATATGCACAAGTAGTAACTTGTGTGGTGGAGACATTTTGTAGCATTGTTTCGACGAGATGTCTTGTTTTCTTCTGGAACAATATCGAGTTTGACCTCGTTAAAGTAACCATGCGGGAATTATGAATTCAATCCTTTAGAAAGGTTTATCTTTTTCGTGTTTCGACGTTTTTTTCTCTCATCTTTCAGGAGGGTTTTCGTATGAATCGCAGGACGATATTCATTCCGCTGATGTTTGCCGTTTTGATTGGTGTATCGGTGGTACTCAGCAGTTGCGGAGGAGGACAAAAGGAAATCAATATCTCCGGCAGCTCAACGGTGTATCCGCTGACGACCGCGGTTGCCGAGGAATTTCAAAAGAAACATTCCGACGTGCGTATTTCCGTGACCCGGGACGGAAGCAGCGGTGGATTCGAAAATGCGTTTCTTCCGGGAAATAGCGCAATCAACAATTCGAGCCGTCCGATTCACGAGAACGAGTTACAGGAGGCCGAGGAAAACGGTTTCGAAGTTCTGGAGATCATGGTGGCCCGGGACGCGCTGACGGCCGTTGTGAACAACAAGAACGATTGGGTGGGGGATTGCATTACGCTCGACACCCTGAAAGAAATTTGGTCGCCGGACGACACTCCGAAAACCTGGCAGGATGTGAACACCGAGTGGCCCGACGAGGAGTTTTCCCTTTACGGTCCCGCATCGACCTCCGGTACGTTCGACTACTTTACGAAAACCGTTATCGGTGAAACCGGAAAAATCCGTTCCGATTTCGAAGGAACCGAGGAAGACGACCTTATCGCACAGGGAGTTGAAGGAAGTAAATATGCCCACGGATATTTGCCGTACGCGTATTATCGAGATATTTCCGATAAAGTGAAAGCACTTGAACTGGACGACGGGAACGGTTGTGTCGAACCGAACCTTGAAAATGCTTCGACCGGCGATTATCCTCTTGCAAGGCCGCTTTTTATTTACGTCAATAAAAAGAAGCTGCGGTCTTCCGAAATCCTTCAGAAGTTCGTCCGCTTTTACATCAAAAAGACAAAGGACAAGGGATTGGTTGCCGAGGATGTCGGTTACGTTCAGATGAGCGAGAAGGACGTACAAAAGAATCTGCGCAAGTTGGAAGAGGCCATTGAATAAACCGTCTTCGAAAAGTCGCCCTGCCCCTTCTTCTGCTGAGGAGGGAGAGCCAATTGAGAGGAGCGGGTTCGGCTATTTCGTTGAAAAGGGCGTCCACCTTCTGTTTTTTACCTGTGCGGCGATTACGGTGCTGATTACGGTTGGCATCATTTTCTCCCTTCTGTTTGATGCCATCACGTTTTTTCAAAAGTCCTCTTTTCTGGACTTTTTGACCGGCTCCAACTGGAGCCCGGGAATTAAACCGTATTCGTTTGGTATCCTTCCTCTGATCAGCGGAACGTTAATCATCACGATTGGTTCCGCCGCCGTGGGCCTTCCGCTCGGCCTTGCGGCGGCGGTTTACCTGAGCGAATATGCCTCGTCCACTGTACGCTCCGTGCTGAAACCGATGCTCGAGGTGCTGGCAGGGATCCCGACGATTGTGTACGGGTATTTTGCCCTTGTGTACATAACGCCGGCCCTGCAGACGTTCATTCCCCTTGAAACGTTTAACGCGTTGAGCGCCTCGATTGTCGTGGGAATCATGATTATTCCCATGGTGTCGAGCGTCAGCGAAGATGCGTTGAGTTCGGTGCCCGATCACCTCCGGCAGGCGGGTTACGGTCTCGGTGCCACCAAATTCCACGTCACCACCCGCGTTGTGGTACCTTCCGCGTTCTCCGGTATTCTATCGTCCTTTGTTCTCGCCGTATCGAGAGCGCTCGGCGAGACGATGGCCGTGACCATCGCCGCGGGTCAAAGCCCTCAGTTGCCCTATTTTCCCAATCTCTTTCTTAACTTTACGGAATCCATCGAGACCCTCACGGCCGCCATGATTGAAGTTGGCGTCAGTGATATCACCGGGCGGACGCCGGCGTATTATTCCATGTTCGCGCTTGGTCTGGTTCTGTTTCTTTTGACGTTTTCGATGAATCTTCTCGCGGAATATATCCGACGGTCATTCTGGGAGGATTACGGATGAGCGAGGGGCAATCGGATCAATTTCAGGCAACCACGGGACGATTCGAAACCCTCAAGGGACAACTGTTTAAGTGGTTTCTGCTCGGGGCAACGCTGATTGGCATCCTCAGTTTATTTGTACTGCTGGTGTACGTGTTTGTTGATGCGCTTGCCCTTTTTGAGCCGGAACCCTCCTGGCTCAACTGGGAACTTCTGACGGAATCATATTCCCGTAACGCGGAAGAAGCCGGGATTTATCCACCGCTGGTGGGGTCTTTGTGGATCGTCGGGACCATGACGATCGCCGTGTTTCCGATCGGGGTCGGAGCGGCGATATATCTCGAGGAATACGCCGGAGACAATCGGTTCAAGCAATTGATTCAGGTGAATATTGCGAACCTCGCCGGCGTGCCCTCCGTGGTGTATGGACTCCTCGGGTTGGCGTTGTTCGTAAATACGATGACGCTTGAGCGGGGGTTGGTCGTGGTCGCCGCCTTCACGCTTGGTTTTCTGGTGTTGCCTATTGTTGTCGTTGCTTCACAGGAGGCGCTGCGATCCGTCCCCGATACATACCGTCAGGCCTCGTACGGAATGGGGGCGAGCCGGTGGCAGACGATCTGGCGCGTGGTGCTTCCGGAGGCGATCCCGGGCATCCTGACGGGTACCATTCTGGCGATCGGTCGAGCGGTTGGTGAAACGGCCCCGCTGATTATGATCGGCGTTGCGACGACGGTATTTCAGCCTCCGTCGGGTCTTCTGGATAAAGCCTCCGCTTTACCACTCCAGATTTATGCCTGGGCGTCGTTTCCGCAGGAGGAATTTCGATACGGTGTGGTGGCGGCAAGTGTCGTCGTTCTTCTTGGTCTTATGCTTATCCTGAACGGAACGGCCGTTTTCATCCGGCACTGGTTCGAGTCCGAACATTGATTTCTCATCGTGCCGGGTATATAACAAGAAGGTATCATTTCAAATTTCAGTTCGTTCCGGCTATTCGATTTCTTCAGCTACGGGGGAGACGGAGAAATTATGAATGATGGGGAGACAGTTCATACACACGCAGTGAACGAGGAACAGGAGAAAAAACGGTCCTCCGGGAATCCATCGCCGGATGAAACATCCGAGACCGATTCCAGCGAGGACGTGGAGGAGGACTCGGATCCGCCGGAACAGGAAGACACGGACGTCCGGGATATCGTCACGCTCACCCCTCGCGACGAGGCACTGAACGGTGAACGAGACTTCTCGACGAACGGGGAGCCGGTGATTCGAACGGAAGACCTCTGTGTTTATTACGATCAAAACCAGGCGCTCGACCACGTGTCCATGGAGATTCAATCAAAGCGTGTCACCGCGATCATCGGTCCCAGCGGCTGCGGAAAATCCACGTTTCTTCGCTGTATCAACCGGATGAACGATCAGATCGACGCGGCTCGGGTGACCGGCAAACTATTCCTGAACGACAAGAATATTTACGGCGAAGACGTCGATCCCGTCGCGCTGCGTCGAAAAATCGGTATGGTGTTTCAGGAGCCGAATCCATTCCCGAAATCAATTTTCGACAACGTCGCGTTCGGTCTTCGAATTCAGAACGACTACGAGGAATCCACACTCGAGGACCGCGTGGAAGAAGCGCTGAAGCGGGCGGCCCTCTGGGATGAGGTCAAGGATCGCCTGGATCAAAACGGGCTTTCCCTGTCCGGCGGGCAACAGCAGCGTCTGTGTATTGCACGGGCGCTCGCCGTTGAACCGGACGTGCTTCTGATGGACGAACCGGCGAGCGCACTCGATCCGGTGGCCACCGGAAAAATTGAAGACCTCATCGATGAACTTCGTGATCAATACACGATCGTGATCGTGACCCACAACATGCAGCAGGCCGCTCGAGTCAGTGATTT
This sequence comes from uncultured Planctomycetia bacterium, assembly GCA_964606115.1. Lineage (GTDB taxonomy): Bacteria > Planctomycetota > MHYJ01 > CAYXQY01 > CAYXQY01 > CAYXQY01. Next base: position 4,232 of record CAZSFH010000209.1, read on the forward strand.
CACGGCGTTTCTTCACCTCGGGGATCTCGTGGAGTACGGGAATCGAGAACAGATTTTCACGAATCCCGAAAAAGATCTCACGGAACGATATATCACGGGACGTTTTGGGTAATTCATATGTCCGAACATTTTCATCGAGAACTTGATCGCCTGAGGGAAAAATTTCTCGCCCAGGGCGAGCGTGTCGAGCAAACGATTGAGAAGGCGCTTCAATCCCTGTTCCGGCGGGATGAGGAGCTGGCGAGAGAGGTGATCAACCAGGATTATCAAATTGATGAACGCGAAATTGAGATTGAGGAGGACTGTTTGAAACTCCTCGCGCTTCACCAGCCCATCGCCGGAGACCTGCGATTTCTCATTTCCGCCATCAAAATCAACAATGATCTTGAACGGATTGCCGATCTCTCCACGAATATCTGTGAACGGGTGATCAACATTTCCGAACTTGAACGAATCGACGTTCACGATCGTTTCCGAAACATGACCGATCGGGTGGAACAGATGGTTCGAAAGAGTTTGAAATCTCTCGTGGAAACGGATGCGGAAATGGCGAGAGAAGTCCGCAGGGAAGACGACGAAGTGGACCGTATGCACGTTGAAATGTTTGATCTGCTTGCCGAGGAAATCAAATCGGATCCATCCGTAACGGACAATGCGATCCAGCATCTCTCGGCGTCCCGTTATCTGGAACGCATTGCGGACCACGCGACGAATATCGCCGAGGACGTCATTTATATGATGGAAGGAGAAATTGTCCGTCACACCAGCACGGACGAAAACCACGGCGAAGACTAACCCGGGGAGAACACCATAATAAAATCGGACGCGAAGTCCACGTTTCCTCTCTCCATGAATTCTTTTCACCCC
>CAZSFH010000210.1:0-5037 GCA_964606115.1 uncultured Planctomycetia bacterium
CGATGCCGTCAGTGCATCGCCGAGGAGGATTTGACAAAGCTATTCGGCGTAACTCATTTCGCTGACGAAGCGGGGGCTTTTCAGCAGTCTCATAGACTCAACCCTATTGCTCTCCTCGTTACGAACAGAATCAACTCGCTCCTCACCATCCCCGGGGCCTTCCCGCAAGGGAAGGCCCTTTTTTTCGAAGCTACGTGTGATTGTAGCACATGTGTATTAGATCACCGGACCCGCTGAATGCGTCTCCAATTTGAGTCATCGGAAACTATCAAGTATAATTAGAATAAATGTGGGGGAGTAATTTTACCCCCCGAAAAACGGGCGGATTCTGGAGATCCCCCGCTGATTGACCGCACCACTCGTCTCCCTGTAGCTGATCGTTTTTTTTCAGCAGTTTCTCGGGAGGCTCGTTCTTCTTTCCGGTTTCTGTCCGGAATCCGGTGCCGTTATTGGGCATCCGGTTCGCTCCGGAACCTACATTCTTTCTTCTCGTCACCTCTTTCCGTCATCCATTGAGGTTGGCTGAATCATGAGCGAGGTCCAAACGCCCGATCGTATTATTGAAACTCGTTATGGTCTCTTCGCGGCGAAGACCCTGATGAGCGCGGTGGACCTGGATCTGTTTACGGTTCTTGACGATGGTCCCCGTTCCCGTGTCGAACTCGAAGAGGAAATTGGTCTTCATCACCGGAGTTCGGAGGATTTTCTTGATACACTGGTCGCTCTTGGCTTTCTCGAGCGCGAGGACGACAAGTATAAGAACACCCCCGAAACCTCAGCGTTCCTGGTGCGAGGGAAACACGGCTACATCGGCTCCCTTCTGGAAATAACGGACAAACGCCTGTATGAGTTCTGGGACAACCTTACCGAAGCCCTGAAGTCCGGCGAACCACAAAACGAATTGAAGAACGAAAACGACGTGTCCTTTTTCGACAAAGTCTATTCGGACGAAGAAAAGTTGAAGGAGTTTGTTACCGGCATGACAGGATTAAGCACGGGTAGCGCGCGCATGCTGGCGGAGAATTTTGATTGGAACGACCACGACACGTTCTGTGATATCGGCACTTCCGAAGGAATTGTGCCGGTGACCATTGCCGATCGACACGAACATCTGACCGGTTACGGATTCGACCTGCCGGAGGTCCGACCCCATTTCGATTCGTTCGTGGAGGAACGTGAATTGAGTCATCGTGTCCACTTTAAAGCCGGAGATTTTCACGAGGATCCGCTTCCGGAAGCGGACGTGCTGATTATCGGTCACGTTCTGCACGACTGGGATTTTGACGTCAAACGGATGATTCTGGAAAAAGCCCACGACGCGCTTCCACCGGGCGGTGAGTTAATCGTCTACGGATCGCTGCTGGACGATGAACGACGGGAAAACAAATTCGGGCTTCTGAAAAGCCTGAACCTGCTTGTCGAAACGCCGGGAGGCTACACGTATACCACCGAAGACTGTGAGCGGTGGATGGAAGAAGTGGGGCTGACACATGTCCGAACGGATGAACTTGGACGGGTGACCAAAATGGTCGTCGGCCGGAAATAACCGGGTTTCATCTACGATAAAAACCGAAAATACGGGCCCTCGGCGTCCGATTTCGGGGCCTGTTAAAATCCTTTACAGGGGGATGACCATGGAATCAGCCGATACCGGTCGTCAATCGAGAAACGACAGGCTTACCCGAGTACATCGATGATCCGCTGTCCCATCTCCTCCAATCGTTCCTTCGTATTGGTCAGGGAAATGCGAAAATATCCTTCGCCCGCATTCCCAAAACCAACCCCGGGTGTGGTATTCACGTGAGCTTCCTCAAGAAGCGTCGTACAGAACTCCACGCTGTCCTGGTCACCGGGGACCGGCGTCCAGACATAAATGGTCGCATCGGGTTTGATCGGATCAAGACCCGCTTCACGGAGTGCGGAAAGACAGATGTCGCGTCGTTTCCTGTAGAGGTCTCGAATCTCTTTCTGCGCTTGATCACCCTCTTCAAGTCCTTTCGCGGACGCGATCTGAAGAGCTTCGAAACAGCCGGAGTCAAGGTTGGACTTTAAATTCATAAGGGCATCCACCGCCTGCGGATGTCCGGCGACCCAGCCGACTCGCCAGCCGGTCATATTGAACATTTTACTCATCGACTGAAAATCCACCGCAACCTCCTTCGCCCCGTCCACCTGAAAGATTGACGGCGGTCGCTCATCATAATACACCGAGCAGTAAGCAGAATCGCATCCGATCAGAATATCGTATTCCCTTGCGAACTCCACCACTTTCTCGAAAAACGAGAGGGGAGCCACTGCGGAGGTGGGGTTGTTTGGGTAATTTAAAAAGAGAATTCTGGCACGCTCTCGAACCGGCTCCGGAATCGCGGATAGATCCGGCAGGAAATCATTTTTTTCAAGCAGTGGCAGATAGTGCGGTTCCGCTCCGGCGAAAATGGTTCCGGAACGATACGGTGGATACAGTGGATCCGGGATAAGCACCGTGTCTCCGGGATTGCAAATTGCCAGTGGAAGGTGTCCAATGCCTTCTTTGGTTCCGATCAAAACGCCAATTTCCTCCTCCGGATCGACCGAGACGCCGTCGTGCCGCTGGTACCAGTCGGAAATCGTTTCCCGAAAGTCGAGACGGCCTCGTCCGAGAGGATACCGGTGGACTTCCTCCACGTCCAGTGCATCGACAAGAGCGTTCTGAATCAACTCGGGCGCGGGCTGGTCCGGATCACCAACTCCTACATCAATCAGGTCGGCTCCCTGATTGAGGAGTTTTTCTTTCTTACGATCAATCTCGGCAAACAGATACGGCGGCAATTCTTCAAGTCGCTGGGCGGGTTCTATCTTCACGGGATTCGTTCGGAATTAAAACGAAAGGGAAGTGTTTGTCGGAGATAATGGAAGGGTAATAAAAGAAACCATACAGGCAGGCAGCCGGTCCAGTCCGGGCAGATGGCCGTTTACCGCTTTGAATACTGTTTTCCGCGTCGTGCGCCGTGCTGACCGTACTTCCGGCGCTCTTTCATCCGCGGATCCCGGGTCAGGTGACCTTCATCCCGGAGCCTGGACTCCAGATCCGGGTTGGCCTTTACAAGGGCTCGTGCAATGCCAAGAAGGGCGGCCTCGGCCTGTCCGGCTTTCCCCCCTCCCTGTGCGTTGATATAAATGTCGAGTTCCCCGAGCTGATCCGTATCACGAAGCGGCTGTTCAACGGATACCTGATCCTTGAGGTTGTTGAAATACTCCTTGTAATCCTTACCATTGACAACAATTTTTCCGTCGCCCTCTTTCATACGGACCCGGGTAACCGATGTCTTCCGTCGTCCGGTTCCCCAGATATACCCATACTTTTTCTTGCTCTGGTTAACTTCCGTTTCAAAGGGCTGATCGGTATATTCCTCTTCTTCTTCTTCCCCGGAGTCAGGGGCCTCCGTCTCATCCCGACCAATTCCTTCCTCATCGGAGTCCGGGGCGTCGTCGGAGGGTTCGTCTTCGAATCCGACGTCTCCTTTTTGTTCTTCGTTTTTTTCTTCTTTTTCTTCTTTGTTTTCGTTCTCGTCCTGTTCTGCCATGGTCACACACTCAGGTTAAATTCAGCTGGTTGGTAGCTCGTCCACGTCCATCCGTTCCGGACCCTGTGCCTGGTGCGGATGATCCGAGTCCGGATACACGTGAAGCTTCTTAAAAATTTTCTGCCCGAGAGGGGTGTTTGGAACCATTCCTTTCACCGCCTGATCGATCACTTTTTCCGGATCCGTTGCGAGGAGATCTTCAAGCGTCACTTCGTCCAATCCCGAGGGGTATCCGGAAAACTGCTCATAGACTTTCTGCTCGAGTTTTTTTCCCGTTGTCCGGATTTCCTCGGCGTTCACCACCACAACGTGATCTCCCACGTCGACGTGGGGGGTGTACTCCGGCTTGTGTTTTCCGAGAAGCACCGTCGCCACGCGAGAGGCAAGGCGGCCGAGGGTTACCCCGGAAGCGTCAACAAGGTACCAGTCCCGCTTCGAATCGGGATAGTCTTCTTTTCGAACAAAAGTCGTTTCGTTTAATTCGTCACGCATAGGTCCGGCACCAACGAACAGAAAAATAGAAATAGAGAAGTTGCAGGCACGATGTGTGGCAAATTATACAAGATCTGGCCCGGAAATCAAGCGGTCATTCCACGCGAAGAATAGAACAGTCTATGGTTCGGCCATGACTGTTGACCGTCTCGGTTTTCAGCGTGCTTGACCCAATCGTCAGTATCGTCAGGTGATGGGAAGCCAGAGATTGCCCCGATGACTTGAGATACCATCGATCACGCTTTGGTTCCTGCTGAGGAGCTCCCAGTCCTCCCTCTCCCATGTACACCACCCCGAACGGGCTGAGTTTTCCGTTCTCAATCGGCACTGTTCGTTTGAACGTTTGTCCGCTGTACTCCAGAGCCAGATCCAGGTCATACCGCTCAAAAAGCGGAACCCAGTGCTTGCGATGATCTGGAGAGCGCCCTCTCGCGGGATAGACCGGACGGTGATACTGAGCGAGCAGCCAGCGCGCGTCCTGATTGTTCCGGAGGGTTTTGCGGAGAAACGTCCGCTGTTTGGCTTTTGTTTTAATTGTCGTATTCAGTGTGATGAAAAGACATTCTGCCCCGATTTGCGTGGAGTAAACATTATTTTTCCAGCCCGGTTTGTGAAAAATCTTTTGAAAAAGCGAGGCCGATTTTTCTTGCTTTCCCCGGGTGGGAATGATCGGGACCACCTCGCCTGAAGGGGTGGTTGTAAGTTCGTAATCGGAGAGCCATGACATGAATTGTTTGCGACTGGCTCCATTTTTCACGTAACCTCCTCCATGAGCCAGTGCAAGAAGATTCGAAAATTTGTCCTGCAACCGGCGGATCAACAAATTCATTCGACGGCGAGCGGCCGGGTTGGAATGCGACATGCCTCCCGCCAGCAACCGAAACGAACGACCATCCGCGGGCGCGGTGGTAAAATGCAATTCGGGTGAAACCGAATCATCACTGGCGATCACGAAATAATAAGTGGTGGATGGTTTCAAATC
>CAZSFH010000211.1:0-5013 GCA_964606115.1 uncultured Planctomycetia bacterium
ACCGGGTCCAGGTCAACCGGTTCTGAACGCGGTTTGCGGCGTCGCGAATCTGTGGATCAGGGTTTTCGGACATGGTTACTCCACCTCCTTGATAATTTTACGAGCTCGACGTTTGACTTCGGGGTCTTTTGCGTGATTTGCCACCTCCCGTAACTGGGGAAGTGCCATGGTACCAATTTTTTTGAGTTCATCCGTCGCTTTCTTGCGTTTCTTCCAGGACGGATGTCCGAGTTTTCGAATCAGCGACGCGATTTCGTTTCGGAGTCCCGAGGGAATCCGGCGGACGGGTCGGTTCAGCCGCTCCAGATCCCGCACGGGAACGTTCAACGTGTGTTCGGCGGAGCGGAGGCTCAGCGACGAGGTCGTCGGGTGACCGGATAGAGTTCCTCCCGCCCAGAGAGAAATCTGGAACCGAGGACGTCCGCCGGCGGTGTCCTCCAGCTTTTTGATTCGCCGAATTCGATTTGTTTTCACGGCATAGGTTCCGCTGCGGTTTCGAATCTTCAACTCGTCGGCCGACAGGTCCCCGACGAAAATGTTTCGACCGGAAAACACGGCGTGGGTCTTTTTTCGAATTTTCTGATCCAGATCGTCCGGTTTGGCCCGGCCCGAAGCAATTTCGGCGGAAACAACCATCATCACGTTCGCCAGCGAAAACGTCCGGGTGTCAAAAAAGCGGGTCTCCAGCTCGACCGGTTCGCTGCCGAGAAAGCAGAACAGTCGGGTTCCGTTTTTCAGCATCAGCTGGCTGCCAAAGGTGTCGCTAACCTTTCGTTTGATCCAGTGAATATCCTCAATCGGTACCCTGAGGGAACCCCAGGGCGTGGAGACCGGAATTTTTACCTCCTCGTTCATGACGGCAATCCGCTCGCCGGAAAGGGTTTCGACGAAGGCCGAAACCTCGGCCGGCGGCTGCCCGTCCTTCGACGTTTCATGAAGAACAAGCCGGTCGAGCATGTTTCGATTCAGTTTCATCGAGGGCCCGGCCTTACTGTTGAACCGCAGGCCCTTGATGGACAGGGTCCCTTTGAGAATCTGACCGTCCCGAAGGTACAGGTAATCCGAGGAACGTCCGTTTGATTGACCCGTGGCGGCAACGACGTCCTCCGTCTTAAAGGACTTCGTGCCGTATTTCGTTTCAATGCTAACCGTTCCGGAAGCGACCGACCCCCGCAGAAGCGCTTCGTCTCCCATCGCAAGCAAATCCTCTTCACCGCGATTCACTTCAAGAGCATTCAACCGGTTTTGAAATCCACCCCCCGGTTCTCCCGCGAAAAAGAACCCGCCGGGAGCGTTGAGGATGGTCTTTCGGATCTTGTCCGGAACATCTTTGATCCAGCTTCGTTTCAAAAACGGCGTAAATGCCTTTTTTACGTTCTTCTTTCCCCTGACGTTACTGGACTTTCGCTGGGCAAGCGTATGTAAAACGGAAACGGTTTTCTTGGGAGGAATCGTCAGGTTGTACGTCGTACGAACGTCATCGTTGGACCGAACGGAAATGTTGCTGGAAAATTTCTTGTTCCGGTTGCCCATACCGCTTCCCTTGCTGCGAATGACAAATAGAATGGAAGGGGTGTGACGAGCGTTTCGTTGATGGATGAGGATTCCGGCTTCTTTTTTCTTCAGCGGTAATCCAACCCGTCCCGCGTTGGTCACGACCTTGTTGCTCCCCCGTCCGAGCTCGTAATCAACCCGCAGGTTGACCTGCTGTTTTGACGACGTCGGATTCGTCAAAATCTCCACGAACCGCAAAGCTCCATGTTTCTGGTCGACGGTGAGCAACCGCTGCACTTTGACTCCCCCGGCGGAACCGGTCAAAAGGAACTGGTTTTTGCCATTCGTCTTCTTATTGTTTGTCTTAAACCGATCACCGTTGACGTAAATCCGTCCCGCCCCGTCAAACGCGTTGTTCGAACCATCGTTCACCATGCCGTATCGGAGGTACAGATCCCACTGAAATCCTTTACTGTCTGTGATCGTCTTACGACGGCTGGAAGCGGTTTTCGTAAGGGTGATGGTCGGCGAAGCCAACAAAGGCGTAACCGTAAAACAGAAGAGAACAGTGATCGAAAGCAAAAGGATCCGGGTCCGAGAACATGATGATCGGACCGGTCGAGCATCACTCGTGAGCAGGTCGACGTTATTCATTACTTTTGTGTTCTCCGTTGTTCTGAGGGCGTGAAAACAGTTCGATCATGTGCTGTGGAACCGAAAGCGTCTGCCCGGCAATGTCCACCGGCACAAACAGTTTCTGAAACGTACCGTTCACGTGGGAGGACTCGCTCAGGGTCACCTTGAACTTCGGTCGCTCCCCCGGCCTGGACACGTCCGAAACGCGTTCAAACCGCTGGATTTGATCCGGATCCATGGAGACGTTTCCGGACGTTGACGTGAGTTGGAGTTTGTCGAAACGAATCTTCCCCGCAAGAACGAAATCACCGTCCAGAATTAAGTGCGGATACCTCTCCGCCCCGGTTGGTGCCTTGTTTTCCTCATTCTTATTTTCGCCGTTATCCGAAGTGCTCCGGACGAAATTGAAATGGGTCAGCGAAGCGAGATCCCCGGTGTCGATCTCAATGGACCCGAAGCGGCGGTGCTCGACGGAAAGTCGGTCTTCCATAATCATCGACGGAAGGTGACTGCCGTTCGTCAGATACAGGTGATACACCGGCTGGGGATCCCGCTTGAAGACAAGCATACGCAAGGAGTCCGGAGAGAGCTTCAGTTCTCCGAACGGGGTCCGGGCGGTCATCTGATTTGATTCTTCCCTGTAATTCAGAGCAAGACGAGTACCGCTGTGTGTCGTGAGCAACAACTCTGCCTTCTTCGGTGGAGTGCCGTCCCGCTCGGACGTGCGCATGACCATCAGATCCACGTCAGCGGGGGAAAGCGGAATCACCAATCCCTGCTCGCCCTCGATCTTCAATCCGTCGGACGTGACCGCTCCCCGGTATACTTCTCCGTTACGAAGATACACCGCGGGTTCCTGCCGCCCGCCGGCCGACCCCTGGATCACCGCAACCTCCTCGGGCGAAAAAGACGTGTTCACAGACGCTCCGGCAACGTCCATGTTGACCTCTAATGAGTTCCACGTTACCGTACCGGACACCTTCGAATCATCCGCGAGAATCAGCTGATCCGTCTCCTCCTTTCGATCGACCTTACGGTTGTTCAAAAATTTCTTCAGTGGAGCCAGAATTCTTTTTTCGGGCGGTACCCCGAGAATTTCGCCCTGCAGATCAATGTTCCCAACGGTCCGCATCAGATCACGGGGAAGATCGATTTTGAGCCGGTTGTACTTAAAAAACGGCTTCAGGATCTTCTTGATGTCTTCTTTTGACTGGAGGTTATTTCGTTTGCGCTGCATGCCAAGGTGCACAATCGACACTTTTTTGTCGGCGGGAACGGTGAACTGATAGGTGACGTCGACGGTCCGCTTGTCGTCGATCTTCACCGAAGGCCGTACGTCCACGTCGGTGCCCGCCAGCAAAAAAAGGACCGACGGTCTCCGTCCGGAGGAGACAGCGGCAAGACCCCGATCGCCGGACTTCAGACCGTTCTTCCCGTTTTGCCCCCTTGAGGTAATGAACCGGGCCGCAGAACTTCCCAGACGAGTTCGAACCAGAAGCTTACAGTTCTCGCTCTCTCCACTGTTCGATTGAAGGGTCTCCACGTAGCGAATCGCCCCGCGCTGTTTCAGAACCTGCACTCGACGAGTGACCTTGAATTTTTTATTTTTACTGATGCCCGACAATACGTATTCATCCCCACCGGGCGTCATCTGTTCTTTACTGTAGTCAATCCCATTGCCGTTTATTTTGAGGTAGAAACCGTTGTCAAACGCATCGTCCGAACCGTCATCCACGACCCCCCCCGACTCGATGTCCCAGGTAAACCCCCGGCTATCGTTGACGTCGTCAAAATCCGCGTTGACAAGCTTCTCATTAACGTCGTCCCCCCCGACCAGGGTCCCCGTCATGAGGCACAGAATAAACACGAGACCGACCTGAAGCAAACAGTGATGCAAGAAATTTTGATCTGTCATATCACGTTGTTAGACGGGGTTCGCCTCACAAAAGTTCCATGAAAAAAATTCTCAACACATCGTCCGGGGATCGACGACATCCCAGCATATACTCGATTAGCGGGACGTGAATAAAACCAAAAAACATATGCGAATGATTCCGGATAGTAGAAATATGATCCAGGAGTGTACTGAAAACACCTGCAATCTCAGCGAATGAGTCACGTCGACAATCGGCGAGTAGTTCGCCGCACTACCGTACCAATTGTAATCGTACTGAAAAAGCAGGGATTTTTTCAGCAGTCTCCTGAATTAATTGTACCTTATCATTCCTAAAAAAAAAACTGGCGAATGAGCCATTTCAAAAACGAACTGGTCGAAGAAGACACGAAAAAACGTCTCGATTCCACGGGTTTGTCATAACGAAATTGAAGTGGGGTCGTTCAATCTTCATTGCTGTACATCGGAGTGTCGCTTCAATACAATGAGCCAATCGAACGCGGGAAAGAACTTGCAGTCCGCGCGTCCCGCTCTCACACAGCTATCGTTCATTATACGAACACACAACGGAACCGTTAGACCATGAATCAGATCAACGCAGGAATAAGTGGTATTCTCGGGAAAATGGGCCAGCGTATCTACTCGCTCATGCAGGAGCGCGATGACATAACGCTGACGGCGGCGATCGAAGCGCCGCAAAGCGCTTACCTGCAAATGGATGTGGGCGAAGCACTGGATACGGATAAGACGGGCATCATGATCATGGACGGACTGGAGGAGCCCTGCGACGTTCTGATCGATTTTTCTTCACCGGAAGGCTCCCGCCACCGCGCACAGGAGTGTGTCCAGCTCTCCACCCCGCTGGTGGTCGGCACGACCGGGCTGGAACAGATCGACGAGGACCGCCTCCGGAGCGCCGCGGAGTCCATTCCGGTACTGATGGCAAGCAACATGTCGCTGGGCATGAACTTGCTGTTTGACGTTGCCCC
>CAZSFH010000212.1:0-2314 GCA_964606115.1 uncultured Planctomycetia bacterium
CGTAAAATTCAACGGAACAGACCTCCCGGTCCAGAAACAAACTTCAAACAGCGTCCGTGTCAGCGTTCCGAAAGGACGAAACAAACCCGTCCGACTTCTCCTCGAATAAAACCGCTGATTGTCAGCAAGCGACGTGGATCCATTCCGGGTAACAAATTTGTGATGTTTCGGCAGGGGAACAGCACTGCCCCCCCCGGAGACCGTTCTTTAACGAACGACCCTCGACGAGGGACGGACGATTTGACGAAGTGGGAGAATCAAAAGGAGCCGGTGGTTTCGGTCTCTCTGTTCTCCCGGTACAAGAGTCCGAGCTGAGCCCACCTCGACTGGATATATTTCCGGCGATATGATATTATTTATAAATCAACGTCGTGAAAATCTTTTATGATTTATTGGGAGGTTCTTATGAAACGATTTCTGACCACCGCACTCGGCGTCTCCATTCTTGCTCTGTTCAGTGTTTCGATCCTGTTTGCCGGAGGCGACCACTGTGACAAAAACAAGTCGAAACAGGTCAAAAAGGACAATAAGAAAACCTGTCCGCTCAAGAAAAAACAGCAAGTCCAAAAAAATACGTCAAAACAGAACGAGACGGCGAACAGAACCGCCGACCGGAAAAACGCCGGCAAAAAATGTGATCTAAAGAAGAAACAGAAACAGCAGGTCAACCTCGATTGCGCCGGAAAGGACTGCGAATACTGCTCGGACAAGAACGGACAGGTCTCGGACCGGCACCTGATGAAACTCGTGGACGACACGCTGGCAACGCTTCCGAAAAATGACAGAAACGTCGATCAGAAAAAATTGGAAGCCAAACTGAAAATCCTTCGCCAGCACCTCCGAGCGAAACGGAAACAGCTTGCCAGACAGGAAGATTCGGGCGCGAATCGTAAATAAGCAAGCGATCACCCTCCACAGAGGAAAACGTTCAGGGAACCTCATTGGGTGTTGGAGGATCCGTGGGTTCCGACGGGGTTTGTCCGCCGTTTGACAGAACGGTCGAACGGGAAAACTTGACGACGCACCGTGAAAGCCCGGATGAACAGCTCACACCCCAACTCCAACTCCTCCTCCACGAAGGCCCGGAAAACGATCCATCGAAGCCGGGCCCGAACCTGGGCCTGGCACCCGTTCTGCCACGGGAATCAAATCGACGTATATCAGAGTGGTTCCGAACTTTATCCGCGCATGCTGGAGGCGATCAGTGAAGCGACGGACGAGGTTAACTTCGAAGTCTATATATTTCGGGATGACGAAACCGGTCAGAAATTTATCCGGGCCCTCGCCAACGCTGCCCGGCGGGGGGTGACCGTTCGTTTTATTCACGACGCCTGGGGCAGTTTCTCGCTGGCGGACCGTTTTCTTCGCGTCCTGACCCGCGCCGGCGTCGAGACAGTTCGATATCGACCCATCAGCCTGTTTACCGGACGGTGGGGATGGCGTCGTCGAAATCACCGAAAACTACTCAGCGTCGACGAAGAAGTCGGGTTTATCGGGGGCATCAACGTCGGCCAGGAATACCTCCGGACCGAGGACGGCGGACTGGGGATTCGTGACGTGCACTTCGAAGTACACGGACCGGTCGTACAGCAGATGAACGACATCTTTAGTTTTAACTGGCAAAATCATCAGCACGGTAAAGACGACCTTTCCTCCCATCAGAAGACAGCCACCGCTTCCCTGGAAGCCTGTCACTGTGCCTCGAACGAAGCCTGTGCGCGAATCGTCGGGGGACGGTGGAAAAACAAGAACCTGATCCTGGAGGAGTACGTGGAAAAAATACAAGACGCCCGCAAATCCATTCGTATCATTCAGGCTTATTTCCTTCCAAATCAGCAGGTGTTGAAGGCCCTGTACCGGGCCGAGCAACGGGGGTGTAAAGTTCAGCTGCTCGTGCCCGGCTCCAGTGACGTTCCCCCGGTTCAGTACGGAACCCGATACCTGTACGACGAACTTCTGGAAAAGGGTATCGAGGTGTACGAATTCATGCCGTCCTTCCTCCACGCCAAAGCCGCGGTCATCGACCGGGAGTGGGTCCTGGCGGGTACGTTCAACTTTGACTACCAGAGTATTTTCCATAACCTGGAAGTCAATATTTCCGTACAGAGCCGGGACGTGGCGGACCGTATGACGGAACTGTTTGAGCGCAACCTCGAGGAAAGCCGAAAAATCACTTCCGACCAACTTCGGAGCTGGAGCTGGTACGAACGCTTCCTGGCCAGCTTCTGGTACAACGTCCGCTGGTTGCTGTAGCGTCATCACGGACTGCCTGCTACTGAGTTACAGATCGTGGTTCGGCGTTACCGGGCCGAGG
>CAZSFH010000212.1:2324-3083 GCA_964606115.1 uncultured Planctomycetia bacterium
AGAGCCCAGGAATTGCTCCGACAATAAAAATTTTTCGTCAGACGGCCGAATCGTCCTGAGGTCTGCTTCTGTTGCCCGGGGGCCTGTTCCTCGCCGTCAGGGCTCTGTTGAAATCCAGTACTTTCGGATCGTCCTTGTCGTCGGTCTCAGGGTTCGCTCTTACAACGAAAGCAGGAATAGGAGAAAGGCGGGAGTGAATCCGCATAGAATCGCATAGGCATGAATTCGATAGGCCGTGTTTCGCAGTGTTTGCCGGACGTCGGGGTCCTCGATTTCCTCCTCGCCGTCACCTGTGTCGCGCGTACCGCGCGACGCGAGAACCACTCACGTCCCGTTCGTGTACTGAAGAAAGCCGAGTGCTGCCATCCAGAACGGAAAAAATAGAATCAAGTTCCAGAGCGGGTGGAGATCCATATAGGGAAGCGCGACCGTGGCCACGATGGCGATCAAGAGCGAGGATATCCCCGCGTAGAACCGCTGTCGTCGCGGTCCCGGGCCCAGGTTTTTGCCGGACGACGTGGTCATCCAATCACCCTTTCTCAAAGAAAAAACGGGAACGATGTTTTTTGAAACTATCCTTTCAACCCACCTTCGGTCAGGCCGCTGACCATGTAGCGTTCAAAGAGAATGAACAGTGCGATCACCGGCACGGTCGAAATGACGGCGGCCGCGGCGAGCAGTTGCTCTCCGGAATGAATGCTTTCGGCCAGCCGAATGATGCCGATCGGCAGGGTGAATTTCTCGGGGGTGTCCAGAAAA
>CAZSFH010000212.1:3093-4990 GCA_964606115.1 uncultured Planctomycetia bacterium
GGAACTCATTCCACGTGATAATAAAGGTATATATTGAAACGGACATCAGCGTGGGCAAACTCATCGGAACCGTGACCCGCCAGATGACCTCCCAGCGCGACAGGCCGTCCACCATCGCCACTTCCTCTACCTCCACCTGCAGGGTATCAAAGTGGCTCTTCAACAAATACATCGCGACGGGCAGGGTCTGTGCGAGATACAGCAGAATCAGGACGTAAAGCGAATCCCGGAGACCCACCCACGAGCACAGGGCAAACAGTGGAATGACCAGGACAATCGCGGGAAACATATAGACCAGCAAAATCGTTCGACCCATCAACCTCCGGCCTTTGAAGTACAACCGGGTCGCCGCGTAAGCGGCCATGGTGGAAAACGTGACCGTCAGCAGCACGGTGATCGCCGAGACGAGAAAGCTGTTAAGCAGATACCGGTAGAAATCGTGCTCAAACAGAACGGTGTAATAACTGCTCAGGTCCCACTGGGCCGGTGACACCCAGAACGTGGGTGGAAGCGTGGCCAGCTCGGTCATCGACTGAACGGAGGCAAGGAACATCCAGTAAAACGGGAAGGCGGTGATCACCGTGAACAACACGAAGCCGATTCCCTTTCCGATCGTGATTAGATATTTTTCGAGGCGGTGGCGGGACATTACCACTCCTCCAGCACGTATCGAAAATACACGAACAGGAACAGGCCCAGAATGGCAAACAGCACGACGGAAACCGCGGCGGCCATCCCAAGGTCCTGCTGACCGTCGAACACGTTGTAAAGATAGATGGGCAAAATCTCCGTGCCCCCCGCACCCTTCGTCAGCAGGTACACGTCGTCGAACTTGTTGAACACCCACATGAACCGCAGAAGAAACAGCGTCGCGAGCACCCCGCGAATCTCCGGCAGCGTCACCAGGAAAAATTGCTGAACGGGCGTCGCCCCATCCACGCGAGCCGCGTCGTAGAGGGATTCGGGGATGGACTGCAGCGTCGCCAGGATAAACAACATACAGAACGGGCCATACCGCCACGTCTGGAACAGAATGACCGTGATCAGAGCGTACGGTTTCTCGGTGAGAAACCCGATCGGTCCCTCCGCCAGGCCGACGGTCTGTAAGCCCCAGGACACCACACCCGACGCCGGTTCAAGCATCCAGGTCCAGGAAACGTAGGCCACCGCCACGATCGGCGCCACGTACGGAAACAGGTACAGCCCGCGCAACAGTGCTCGCCCGCGGAACGACTGATTCAGCAGAAGGGCCCCGAACAGTCCAAACAGCAACGAACATCCGACCCCCAGAAAGGTATAGACCAACGTGATGATCAGGCCGCCCCAGAACCGCGAACTCGTGAAAATGCGACGAAAATTGGACAGGGTGGTTTCCGAAAACAGCAGCGCATCCGTGCCAAGCTCCCCAACGGAAATGGACTTCAGGCTCAACCAGAAATTCCAGAGCACGGGAACGATAATGATGAGCAGGATCAGAAGCAGAGGAAACGCGATCAGTTTGTAGGCAAGCTTCTGCTCCCGATCCCGTAGCGTGGTTTCCGAAGGCGGATCCTGTTCTGCCACGGCCGGATGCGTTGACGGAAACAAGCAATGTGAATGTCCGAACTGAAATGAATTTTAATCTGGAAAGAAAAACGTTTTCAACCCCGCTAAACACGGGCGCAGATTGAATTTCCGGTCGTCCTTGACATAATAATTTCCAGTGAGGAGGACACGTTCAAGAACCTCTCACTCCCGTCATGACGGATCATCACCGGCCAAACGTTCCGTTTTGAACACTGTTCTTAACATGACAACGCGAGAAATCCGCAACCTCAGCATCTTTATTTCGGTGAAGATCACGGAATTTTGAGGAAACAATGCCGAAAAAGTGCATTGTTGACGAAAAATGACACAG
>CAZSFH010000213.1:0-4965 GCA_964606115.1 uncultured Planctomycetia bacterium
CAATCACTTGGATTGGATCGGTTCAAAAACTGCCTTCCTCCGAATTTAGGGATTTGAGGTTATAGAACCTCGTCGAATTTTATTATCCTGATCAACGAACGGTTTCGGGCCACGCTTTTTTGCATTCCCCGGTTTAATTAGCGTTTTCCGTGTTTTTTTGAACGAATTGCCGGGACGAACTCTTTTTATACAAAGTTCCGGCCAGGAAACGGCCCGTCTATGCTGTTTCGACGACCCGCAAACAAATCTTTCACGTATCATCGGATCTTCAGGATCTTCAGGATCCGTCGACCGGCCGGGTGGGGTCTATGCGTATTGCTGGGTCTTCTCGTTCTTTTTCATCTGTCGGTTGCCGCGCGTGCGGGAGATGGCCCGGAGATACAGAACATTAAAAAGGGAGACGTTCAGGTACAGCGAAGCGGGAACAAGCTGTTGCTGCAGGCTTCGGACGGGAGTATTATCGACTATTCGCATTTTGACATCCCGTCCGGTTACACCGTGGAGTTTGATCAGCCTTCCTCCGGTGCCCGGGTGTTGAACCGGGACCGGTCGGGCAACCGGTCCGTGATTGACGGGAACCTGTTTGCGAACGGGCAGGTGTATCTGACGAATCCGGCCGGAATTGGATTTGGGCCGAAGGCGAACGTGGAGGTGGGACGGCTGGTGGCGGCGGCGGGGCGGATCAGCGACGAGGATTTTCTGGAGGGGCTGGACCGGTTTGATCTGGAAGGGGAGGTGGTGAATGAGGGGGAGCTGAAAGGAGAGGGGGTTCATCTGCTCGGGAAGCGGGTGGCCAACTACGGGACGATTACGGCGCCGGAAGGGACGGTGACGATGAGTTCGGGGGAGCAGGTCTACCTGGGGAAAGCGACGGGGCATACGTTTGTGAAGATTGAGAAGGGGGGAAGCGGGCAAAAGAGCGAGGGGGCGGGCGTGAAGAATGAAGGAGAGGTGAAGGCGAAAGGGGGAACGGTTCGAATGGGGGCGGGTGATCTGTACAGCACGGCGGTGGACAACAGCGGAGTGATCTCGACGGAGAACCCGGAGGGGGAAGGAGGGAAGGTGCGTGTGAAGGCGGAGAAGGGCACGATCGAGAACAGCGGGGAGGTTCGAGCGTCGGGGGAGAGCGGGGGAGGAGACATCCGTCTTGAGAACGAAGGGAGGGTGAGGGTCAGCGGGGACCTGGAAGCGGGATCGGAAGCGGGGACGGGTGGAAGCCTGAAGGTGCTGGGGGAGGAGGTGGTGCTGAAAGGAGAGGCGGAGCTGGATGTGAGCGGAGCAGAAGGTGGAGGGAAGATGAACGTGGGAGGAGCGAAGAAGGGAGGGCCCGGGTTGCCGGAAGCGGAGTATACGTATGTGGGGGAGAAGGTTCAGCTTAAAGCGGACGCCCTGGAGGAAGGGGATGGGGGAGAAATTATTGTGTGGTCGGAGGAGGGGACGTGGTCGTACGGAAGCATATCGGCGAGGGGAGGAGAACAGGGAGGGGATGGAGGATTTGTGGAGGTGTCGGGGGGGCATCTGGATACGGACATAGACAATGTGGACGTGACGGCGCCGGAAGGAGAGGCGGGGACGGCGCTGTTTGACCCGGCGGAGATTGAGATTGTCGGGAGTTCGGGCGGGGACACCGACGAGGATGACGATGACGGTTCGGCGACACTGCTGTCGCACAATGGAGACAGTACCGTGCAGTTCGGAGACAGTCCGGATGGGACGAACGGGGATGGATCGGAGCCGTTTCAGGTGTCGGAGTCGGAGCTGGAGGGGACAAGCTCGAACATCGTGCTGGAGGCGACGGATTCGATCACGACGGCGGGAAGTTTTGATGATGATAACTCGAACGGGGTTGTGGATCTGCTGCTGCAGACGGACGTGGATCTGACGTTGAGGACCCGGAACGGGAGCGGGGACAATGCGGGAGGGATAGACCTGACGACGAGTAACGCGGGCACGGAGTTTGAGGTGAGAACGCAGGGGACGGGATCGGTGACGATGACCGGGAGCACGGACGGAGCGAAGACGGGAAACGTGCGGGTGGGGGAGATTCGAACGGACACGGGGACCATCGACCTGGATACGAACAACGGCACGGTCTTTCTCCATGGGAACCTTCAGACGGATGGAGGAAATATCCAATCCTCCAGTTCGATTGTTCTGGAAAGCTCCGTCACGATGGACACGGAAGTGTCGGGCGATGATCCCGCGGGGAACGTGAACCTTCAGGGGAGCGTGATTTCTTCCGCTCCGTCAACGACGGTGGGAGAGGCGGGGACGGTTTCCAATGCCGCGGATGGGTCGTACACCACCATCAACTTTTCAAAATCCTATTCGAATCCGGTGGTCGTGGCGACGGCCAATACCCAGAGTGGGGATCCAGCGCTGGTTACGGAGGTCAAGGACGTTACGTCGGATTCCGCGAAAGTCCGTGTCGTGGAGTCGGAGGGAAGTCCCGATAGTTTCGATTCGTCGCATTCATCTGAGACGGTCGCGTACTTCGTGGTGGACGCCGATAAAGCCAACAGCATTTCGGGTGTGGAAACCGGTACGTTTCAGGCCCAGGATTCCATTGATGATGGTGGACAAAACACCATTACGTTGAATGAGACCTTCGACACGGATCCGGTTGTGTTCGGGACGGTTCAATCGGATAACGGGACCAATCCCATCGAGGTCCGGGTCCTGGACGCGAGCAACAGCGGAGGCTCAAGCGAGTTTACCGCCGGAATCGGTGTCCAGGATAGCGAGGATGGTCTTCAATCGAATCATGCTCAGGAAACCGTTGGATGGATTGCCGTCGATCCGGCAAATGCTCCCTTTCCCAACAGCGAGGCGGGACGGGTACAGGATGCACAGGGGGGAGGAACATGGGAGGGGATCAACTTTTCAGGAGCGATCAATTCAACACCCGCCGTCCTTGCGGAGCAGCAGACCAATAACGGGGGTCAGCGCCTTGAGAGTGACGAGGTACGCAACGTTACATCATCGGGGGCAGAGGTGCGATTTGCGGAACTGGATCCTCCCGACACCGCCGATGGACACCTGGCGAACGACGTGGGTTGGTACGCCGCCGAAAAGGGTCTGTTGGAAACTCCCCCCTCGGAACTCACCATCGATACGCGGGGATCTACGCCGGGGACGGTTGATCTGGGGACCGTGAATGGATCCGGTGGACAGCCTCCGGGCAGGGTGGAGGTGCGGACCGGAGGTGAAAATCTGACTCTCCACGGCAATGTGCGTCTGGATGGAGGATCATTTCAATACCGGGGCGACGGTAACCTCGTCGTTTCGGATAATATAACCATTGAGACCGAGATCGGGGGGGACAACGCGGCGACCGTACTTGATTTTCGGCGCCATTCGATTTCCGCCGATCAGGATGGGTTCTCCCTGACCCTGGATACGACGGGAGGAGTGGATGCAGGGGTTGATCTCGGGGCCGTCGATAACGCGGCGGGATCTTATCTGGAGAGTCTGAACATCAAAGCCGGAACGAAAACGGTCCATCTACGGGAAAATATCACATTAAATAACGGCGGGAGCGCGGGCCTGTTTTCAGTTGACAGCAATGAGACGATTATTCATGGTGATCGAACGGTCGATACAGAGGCGGGAAACGATGCCACGGCGGGAGAGATTGATCTGAGCAATACCACCCTGACCTCGGAAACGTTTTTTCCTCATGGAGAAGCCGGAACGGTGGTGAATGCCGGAGACGAAACATGGTCTTCGATTTCCTTTTCGGATCAGTACGACAACCCCGTGATCGTGGTCATGACAAATACCCAGAACGGGGATGAGGAGACGTTGGTTCCCGCCGTTCGTAACGTGGATGCCAGTAATGGAACGGCGGAAATTCGAGTGGCGGAGTCGGAGGGGGATACGACGATTGATGGTCACGCGGATGAACGAGTTGGGTATTTCGTGTTCGACGCGGCCGATGCCGGAAGCGTCCCGGGAATCGAAGCGGGAACCTTCTCCGAAAAAGATAATTTTGAAAATAGCACAACAACCGTATCCTTCGGTGAAGATCTGGGGAGTGACGCAGTAGTGTTCGGAAATGTCATGGACCCATCGGACGCGACGGAACCGGTTGAATTTCGACTGACCGATGTTAGTTCCTCTGATTTTACGGGAGGTATTGGACTCCAGGACAGTACGGACGGCATGGTCTCGTCACACGGAAGCGAAACGGTGGGGTGGATTGCGGTGGATCCAAACAACCTCCCCGTCAGCCGTGCCGACGGCGGCCGTCATCCTCAGGATGATGACAACTGGACCGGAGTAAGCTTTTCATCGTCCTTTTCATCGAAGCCCGCCGTTCTCGCGGAAATACAGGACAACAATGGAGGGCAAAATTTAATCAGTGATCGGGTTCGTAATGTGACCACGTCCGGAGCGGAGGTGCGGTTCGGCGAACTTGACCCACCGGATAGTACAGATGGGCACGCTCAAAATCCTGAAGGATGGCTGGCCTGGGACGTGGATTTATCATCTACCCCTTCAAATTTAACTCTTGATGCTCGCGGTACCACCGACGGTACGGTGACAATAAATAAGGTGGAGGGCAGCGGTGGAAAGGTGGGTCTTGATCGTTTGACCCTGGCGGGACGGAACATTACCCAGACCGGATCAATTCACGTCCGGGAAATGGAAGTGCTGGGAGCGGGTCCGGCCACGCTGGATCATGCCGCCAATCGTTTCAATACCCTTGCGGCCGATGTGGACGGGGATCTGACGGTCGTCAACAGCAAGGACCTGACCGCCGGTTCTGTGGGCGGGACCAGTCAGGTAACTTCGGCGAACGGAACGGTGGATATTCGTTTGAACGGCGACGAGGATACCCTGACCGTGGACGTGCCCGTGAACGGGGATACCGGGGCTCTGATGGCGGCGGACAACATGGCGATCAATGATTCGGTGACCGTCAGCGGCGGGACCGCCACACTTCGTCCGGAGACGGTGTCG
>CAZSFH010000214.1:0-4909 GCA_964606115.1 uncultured Planctomycetia bacterium
GCCGGAAAGCACGGATTTCCCCCTCGATTATGCGCACCCTCTGGCATAACCTCGGAAAAAATCCGCACTTTCTGACCGAAAATACGGCCCGCTGAGCGTGCGCCACCTTTTCAGATGGGGTCTATTTATAAATGAGCCGATAAACGTTCAATTTACGTGATGTTTCTGTTCATGCGAATTTGTCAGCTGAAATTGATTGCTTACATCTACAATTTGAACCGACCGATCGTGCCGGGCGATTGCTAAGAATGCTCCGTCAGGTGAGAAATCCAGGGAATCTACCGTGCTTTCTGGAGGGATCGTGGAAGCTTGACGAAAATGATCGTGCAAATCAATAACTTTTACCCGACCTGGGGAACCGGTGGCAAGAAAACGTCCGTCCGGTGAAAACGCGTTTGACATCACGGTTCGTTTTTGAGAATAAGAAAACACCCGTTGAAACTCCTTCTTTGTACTGAGGATAAAAACGCGTCCCTTTTTATTTTCGTTTCCCACCCAGCTCGTGCCGGCAATGAGATATTTTCCGTCCGGCGAAAAGTCCACCAAGCGAACGGTCATGTCTACATTTCTTTCAGCGGTTTGCTTGAATTTATCATTCACCGAGAAGACGTTTACTTTCCCCCCCGATACGTACTGTTTATTTTTAACTTTTGTATTGTCCGAGCCGGTCGCGAAGTATTTTCCGTTCGGCGAAAAAGCGATGGAATACACCTTTCCGTCAACTTCATGAAAAGAAACCGTATTAAAATTATTCCGAACGTCAACAACCTGCACGGTTCCCGTCCCGGACCCGTGGGCCTCGGGATTCAGGGTGCGTGAGGCGAGATATCGCCCATTCGGGGAATAGATCAGGTCGTATACGAAACCGCCTCGTACACTGTAAGATGTGATGTTTTGAAATTCGTTCGAGGCTGGGAATTTTCTGCAAAACTGTTTGCATCCGGGAGGGTATTTTGTGTTCAATCGAAGGGTGTACCGGATGGGGGATTCATATCCTGCTGCGGGGATTTTTGGAATCCGGAACTGTTCCGGGGTTGTTTCCTTTTTCCATTTTTATTTTTCCCATTTGCTATTTAAGTGATTTCTCGCAGTGTGCTCGAGAATGAACTGAACCCGATATCGGACGGATGGTTCGCTGCTATCACGGTGTTTTTTTAACTGTGGAATTGCTTTTTTCCCTATTTCTTTTAGTTGTTTCGTGGCCGCTTTTCGTTCGGATAGTCGATCATGGCTTAACTTCTGTATCAATCGTTTGACCTTCTTCCTTGTTGTCTTTTCCGATGGATCGAATTGCTGTTTCAGAAAAGTTTGAACCCGGTTGTTCTGTGCTCTGATCAATCGGTCTCGAGTCTCCTTTCTGTTGTTCAGTGTGACCCATCGAATGGTGTTTTCTCCAGTCAGTTCCCAATAAAACGGGTCCGCACCGGCGTTCAGCAGTGTATCGACGGCATTCAATTGCCCCCTCCGAACGGCATGCATGAGAGGGGTTCGTCCGTCGCCCGAGCGACGATCAATTCGCGCTCCGTGGTCGAGTAACGTTTCAATGACCTTTTCGTTTCCTGTCTCAGCGGCAATGGCAAGCGGGGGGCGTTTCTCCCGGTCTGTCTTTTGGACGTCCGCCCCCTGCTCGATGAGCATTTCCGCGATCTTTTTGTTATTTCTATGTGCCGCGGCGGTCATCAGCGGGGTGTTCCCGTCGTCGGTGCGCACGTTCACTTTTGCTCCGGCTTCGAGCAAATGTTCGGTCAAACCGGGGACGTTCTTGAGATTTCCGTTCTGGAGAACATTATGAAGGGGGGTCTCATTTGACCAGTCCTTCACATTTACGTCGGCTCCGTGTGCAATTAATTCGTTTATTATTGAGGTCATTCCCGGATCGTCCATAGCTGTGGATTGAATAAGAAGAGAATATCCACTTTCGGTCCGGATGTTCGGGTCTGCACCGTGTTCCAGTAGGTATTGAACTGATTTTAGCCGGGACTCTTCAATAGCCGATGCCAGAGCGGGGCCGTGCTCTTCGTTTACCCGGTCCGGCTCGGCACCGTGCTCCAGAAGCACATGTACGACGTCAATATGGCCTTTCCGGGCCGCTTTCATTAAGGGGGTTCGCGTTTCGTTATCGCTTGATCTCATGTTGCTCCCGTGTTCGATCAATTGTTTTGCGATGTCCGCATGTCCTTCTTCAGCAGCGGTACTCAACGGGAATCCGGATGGTTTCTGTTCGTTGGGGGATGCTCCGACGTCCAAAAGATAACGAACGACGTCTTCCTGTTGATTCTCAACCGCTGCGTTCAACGGCCTGTTCAGCGTGTCAAATTTTTTGTCCGCGCCTGCTTTGAACAGCACTTTCAACATGTCCATTCGGCCATTCCGTGCGGCCGAGACAAGTTCATTTGCGCTGCCCGGTACTCGGACACGGGGTTGGTTGTTTCCCGTCATCGCCTGAAATGTTTTCAGTTGACCGTTCAACACGGCATACATCCGGGCGGTGCGACCGATGTCGTCCTGTTTTTGCACGCTCGCGTCCGCGTCGATCAGGGTCTCTACGATGTCCGTGTGGCCGCGGTACGCTGCGAGCATGAGTGGTGTTCGCCCCTGGGGATCCGTCCGGTTCGGATTTGTTCCTTGCTCAATAAGGGTTTTTATACTTTTTTTATGCCCGGTCCAGGCCGCTTTTAAAAGAGGGCCGTTCAGCTCGGGTCGTGGAACCCCGCTTTGATCCAGTACAAATTGATGGCGATCGGTATGGATCGACAATGCGTTTTGAACTAGATAAAACGGAGATTTTTCCTCTTCTTCGAAACGGTTGAAATCGGCGGTATCAGTCGGTGCAAGTAACAGCTGGAGGGACATGCGGTCCCCCGGGTTTGCTCCAAGAGCCGAGGGGAAAACATGCAGCGGGACACGAATCTGATACTTACTGTCATCACGATCCAGGGAGGAGGGCATTCGAAAAACATTCTTTCTGTCAATGTCTCCAGTGGCAGGGGTTCCATTCACCCACCACCGAATCAGGGCGAGTGACCTGATGGACCGCAGGGGAATTCCGTTTAATGGGAAGTAGACAAGCAGGCTGTTGCGCCAGGATACGGTCCATGACAGTTCAGGGGTCGAATCCGGGTTCTCGGCAATAACGCGCGGGAGGGGGTCCTTCGCTTTCACATTTCGTTCCGGGTTCGGGAGGTAATGAACCTTCAACTTGTCTCGTTTTCTATTTTCCCGGAGGGTGACAATAGGGATTTCTCCATCGTTCCTCCAGCTTGGGCCTCCTATTCTGCGACCGGTCCGAACGGCTTCGCTCCGGATCGTCAGGGGTTCTTTCTGCTGTTGACTTCTCTTGCTCTGCTTCTGGTATTCATGTTCATTGACCAATTCTCTATAGACCGGTATGGATGAGCGCTGTTCGGAATGACGCTCCTCCTCCAACTGCTCACGGTCGTTCTGGTCGGGATCCGAAACCGACATCACACGCTGAGCGAGAAGCTGTTCCTGTCCGTCCACCACTTCGATGACCCATTTCTTTATGTGTAATGAGATCTCGAGGTCCGGCTTGTATACGGTCAACATTTGAGCATACACCGGATGTCCGTCGGTAGAGTGAAGTTCGGGCCCGAAAACACCTCCCCGTGGATCCAGTTGAAGGGAAAGTTGTTCGCGATATTTGTGATTCTCGGAAAGTACCGGGACCACTCGCACGTAGATCGGACCCACCCGTTTCAATGCCCTTGGATACGTTGAATACATAACGGAGTCGGGAGGGTTCTGCTGATGATTATCTTCTTTGCTCTTCGATTGAACACAGCTGTATAAAAACAGGTGTCTGTGAGGCGGAATCGATGAATCGGGAAGGCCAAGGGAAATACGGAGATCGTTGTCCACCTGTATGGGTGTTGTTTGATACAGGTCGGCGTACGTTTTGGTTACGGGGATCTCCGGGATCTCACGGGCGCGGACCTCTTCGGGGGTTCGAGCTGGCGGTAAATTGACACCGAGCTGCGTGCGGTTCGTTTGCTGGGTGTATCCGGGGCTCGAGAGAAGAAACAGAAGCAGGAACGATCCGGTCGTTATGATAATCTGTTTCATGTCCGTTTCTGATTGGAAAATTTACGTCTATATCTCGTTGGATTCGCATATATGTTTATTAGACGAGTAAGGGGGAAAAATCAATTGTTGTTGGTATTCGTGAGAGGCGTGAGAGTCGTTTGAGTGAATTCGCAGTCGTCAGCGTACTATGCTGAGGAAATTGATTCACCGCTCCATTTTGTTAAAACTGAATAAGTTACAGAATCAAGACCGTGTTGCACGACTTTTGACCGAACATCCAGTTCTAAATTTCCACTCAGGTACATGCGATATACCTCACGAACATTCCGTTCCATTGCTGTTTTTCTGCTCATTCTTTTCACGGGTTGCTCCACGGTGACCTCCTCACAGTCCGAACCGGAGCCGAAAAACATTCTTTTTATCTCCGTCGACGATTTGAATGACTGGGTGGGCCATTTAGACGGATATCCGGGCGAGGTGCATACCCCCAACATCGATCGTCTCGCGAACAAGGGGATGGCCTTTACCAATGCCCATGCTGCCGCGTCCGCGTGCCATCCGTCCCGGGTGGCGGTCATGACCGGGGTCCGCCCCACGAGGTCCGGTATTTTAACGAACGCCTGGCCGGACGAAAGCCGACCCACCTGGCGGGACAGCGACGTTCTCTCCGACGCCGTCACGATTTCACAACATTTCCGGAACAACGGATATAAGGCTTTTGGCACAGGGAAAATTTATCATACCCAGCAGCCCAACTGGATGCCTATCAGCCTGAACGATCCGGATACGTGGGACGAGTACTTCCCAAGAGCCGAAGCCCCCGTGCCGGCCCAGCCGAGACCATCAAAAAAACGTATGAATCGCC
>CAZSFH010000215.1:0-4869 GCA_964606115.1 uncultured Planctomycetia bacterium
GTTAACCTGCCGGTGGGCGGCCGGACCCCGCTCGCATCCGGTTTAAGACATGCCCGTGAATTAATCCGGCGGGAAGAACGGCGGCGGACCCGGATGCAACCTCTTCTCGTCCTGCTTTCGGACGGTCGGGGCAACGTGGGTACCGAACAGAGTTCACCCCGCCAGGAAACGCTTCGACAGGGAGACCTGCTCCGCCGCCGTAATATCCGGTCCCTCTGCATTGATACGGAACGTGGATTCGTTCGACTCGGCATGGTTCAGGAGCTCGCATCGCATATGGGCGCAAGATATGAAAAACTCGATGACATACGGTCCGACGAAATCCGGCGTCTCGTTGGGGACGAACTGGACGGACCCGATTCGCGTCCCTGGTTTATCAATCAGGCTCCCTGAAGAAATCCCTGAGTGAACATGGACACATCCGGAACACTCCCCCCAACAAGATCTTGAATTTCACTGAGACCCGAACACGAAATCACGCAGCCGATGTCGGATAACCCGAATGATACGGAGGAGCGGACCGGCTCAGGGCCCTCGCTAACCCGGTTTTTCGCACTCCTGCTCGTGCTGGGTCCCGTTCTAATCACCGCCCGGTTTCACATTTTTCCCGAACAGATCCAGTCCGTCAAACAGCTTACCTTCATGATCTTCGGGGGACTATTTTACCTGAGTGCAACCTATCGGAATTCTCCGTCTCTCGGAGACGGCCGGATACTGATCTCGCTGCTTGCCATTCCCGTCATTGGAGCGATCGGAGCCCTCTCCGATTCCTATGGATGGGCGTCTCCTGAAGAACTTGCACTCCTGACCACCTATCTCCTGGTCTTTCTCGGTGCCGGATCAGAATCACTCAAACAGCAGTATTTTCCCCGTGCTCTTCTCATCGCGTGTCTGCCCGTGACCGGGCACGTCCTGTTCCAGACGATTGCCGGTCGTTCCCCGCTGACCACCGGTTTGCTGAATTCCCACCAGTACGGAACCATGCTGGGACCGGGCCAGCTTCACGGATTTTTGATTTTCTCCGTTCCCTTTCTCCTCTGGTTCACCCTGAATAGCGAACGAAGAAGCCTTCGGATTGTGAGCGGCCTGACGGTCGCCGCGGCGGTTGCCGTCCTTCTGCTTCACCGGTCGGTGTTCGCCTGTGCCGTGCTCCTGGGAAGCCTGTCGTTTGCCGGACTTCTCCTGCTCGTGAACACGATGCGAACTGCTGACGCGAAAACCGAAACCATGAACTTCACAGCCCGAACCCTTCTCAAGTGGTTCCTTCCCGCTGCAGGAAGTCTTTTTATGATCGCCACCATCTGGTCCCCGGCAAGCGTTGCTTCAATCGCCGGAACCGTGTCCACTTCACCCTCCAAACACCAGAAGAAACGGCGCGTGGTCGCCTGGTACCTCGCCGGCATCACGTATCGATCCTCCCATCCCTTCGGCTCCGGACCGGGATCGTTCGAACATGCCATGAAACCAGATCAGTCCGCCGTTCTTCAACAGAAACCGTTTCGCTCCATTCTCCAACCACCGGAACGAATCGGAAACCAGTATCTCAAGCAACTCGCCGAGTTCGGGATCGCCGGGTGCCTCGCTCTGATCGTGTTCTTTACGCTCGGACTTCACCGGCAGGTGGTGCAGATGTATCGTAGAAACGAAAAACGAGCGCAGTTGTTCGCTGCCGGAACCGCTTCCGTGCTTGCGTTTGTCCTGTTTTCATTTGTGTACGACCTGTTCTCGGATCCCGTCACGGGGGGGCTCTTCATTCTTTTCCTTGGCTGGACCGGGAGTGGCAAGAACAATGAGAAATTCGAGCACGGTGCACAACCCTCTCCAGCCGCCTCCGTTGACCTCCAGCTCCCATCCTGGACACACCGGGTCACCTGGTGTACCGCTCTGTTGCTGGTAGCGGGACTCGTGTACACACAAACCCGCCACACGATCAGCCGGGGCCACCTCGAACGGGGACGTCAACTCCTTGAACACCCCCCACAGCGGAAAAACGGCGAGATCAATCCCGAACAGATGAACAGGCAGGCCATTCATCATCTCCTCCAGGCCGTACGCTGGGACTCCACCGCAATTGACGCTCGACTTGCCCTGCTCCGTCAATTCAACAAAGGAGTCCTCTCCTCCGTGTTAGAACCGAAACGAGCGGAGAACATCTGGCGTGAACAGATTCGCTTCCTCCGGAAATTCACTCCTCACGACCACCGGTTGTACGCCGTCCTTGCCGCACGGGCCGAAAACGACTACCGGAGCCCTCCCCGGAAGAAAACGGATTACGAAAAGGCGGTTCGATATTACAAAAAAGCAATCCGGCTACACCCCAATTACCATGACGGCTACCGGAACCTCGCCTGGCTGGTGACCGAGCGGGACCGGCGATCCGCAATCAGGTACTACGAAGAATCCCTAAAAATAAAACCGGACCATTCAGAAGTTCTCCGAAACCTGTTTATTCTACGTATCAGCCTGCTCAAAGAAAAAAAACAGTATCAAAAAGCAATCGACCTCTGTCGGGAAACCCTCCGGAAACACCCGAACGATCAAACCCTGCAAACCGTAATTCAGCTTCAGATGAAAACGATCCGGGAACGGATGTCCTCCGACGACGAGCAAACGGACGAAAAGCAGAAATAGATCTCCTGGCATGACAACGCGAGAAATCCGTGTCCTCCCTTCTTCATGTTGAAGGGATGAATGCCATTAAGGCATTCGTTCCAGGTATGGGGCCTACTCAAACGGACACTCTTCCCGCTCAATATGTTCGACGAATTCGTCTTTGTACTTGCTGACAAAACTATCCAGCGGCATCATCGCGGCATCGGCAAGAGCACAGATCGTGGTCCCTCGAACGCGATCACTCATGCCCTCAAGCAGTTCGATGTCCTCCATCCGCCCGTTTCCGTTTTCAATTCGTTCAACGATCTTTTCCGTCCAGCCGGTTCCTTCCCGACACGGTGTACATTGCCCGCAGGACTCGAAGTAAAAGAAGTGTTCCAGGTTAAGAAGGACCCGTACCATGCAACGCGTTTCATCCACGACCATCACGCCCCCCGACCCGGCCATCGACCCGGCGTCGTCCAGCGTGGTGAATCCCATGCTGACATCCATTTCGTCCGGGGTCAGAACCGGAGCGGACGCTCCGCCCGGTATAAAGGCTTTGATCTCATTTCCGTTCCGGATTCCTCCCGCCACGTCATAAACCAGCTCTTCCGCGTTAATGTCGAGCGGCTCCTCGTACACACCCGGGTTCGCGACGTCACCGCTCACGCAGAACATTCGTGAGCCGGGATTGTCCTCGTCCTCCCCGATGGATTTGTACCAGTCCGGACCGTTCTTGAGGATGGCCGGAACGTTGGACAGGGTTTCGAGGTTATTGACAACGGTTGGACAATCATACAACCCCTTGACGGCCGGAAACGGAGGTCGATTTCTCGGCAGGGCTTTCCGTCCTTCCAGCGACGTCAGCATCGCCGTCTCCTCCCCGCAGATGTACGCACCGCCGTCTCGATTGGGATACACGTTTAACTCGTAACCGGTTCCGAGCACGTCATCACCAAAAATGCCCGCTTCATACGCTTCGTCAATCGCCTGTTTCATGCGGCGGAACCCTTTTCCGAACTCCCCGCGAATATAGATGTACGACGTGTGACTTTTGACCGCGTAACTACAAATGATAATGCCTTCTAATGGAAGGTGCGGTTTCTCTTCCATCAACATCCGGTCCTTGAACGTACCCGGCTCGCTTTCATCCGCGTTCACGGTCAGATACACCGGTTTTCCCATCTCCTCCGGGTCGGGAACAAAACTCCATTTGACGCCGGCCGGAAACCCGGCTCCACCCCGACCCTGAACCCCTCCTTCCTTCACGGTCTCCTGAACGTCTTCCGGTTCCATTTCGTTCAGAACGTCCCGCGCGGTCTCGTATCCGCCTTCGGACCGGTAGTGTTCAAGGGTATGGGAATCATCATCGTCCATCCCGGCGGTAAGAATTGTTACGGAGGATTCGGGACGCTTCTGTTTCTCCTGCTCCATCGGATCCGGCGTCCACTCGCCGCTATCAAGTTGTTCCAGAAGCTCCTCGACATTTTTCTCGTCCAGGTCCGGTACAAGCTCCTCATTACAGAGCATCGCCGGTGCCCCGTCACACGCGGCCAGACATTCCATTTCCTTGACCAGCACGTCTTTCTCCTCGTCCACCTCCCCCTCGTACACGTCGTAATATTCGCAAATCGTTTCCAGCACGTCGTGTGCACCGCGAAGCTGGCAGCTGAGCCCGGTACAGACTTCGAGGCGTTTTTCCGGGAAGTGGTCCTCCCAGACGTTTTCGTAGAACTGAACCACCTCGTGCACCCGAATGGAACTGATGTCCAGGGTCTCCGCCACGAGCAGTTCAATCTCCTCGTTGATCTCACCGAACTGATGCTGAGCAATCCGAAGGACTTCCTGCACGGCGGATCCTTCCTTGCCGTCGGGATAGTGAGATTTCAGTTCCTCAATGCGTTCGAGGTTTTCCTCCGTCCACTCCAGCGACGTTTGTGTTTCCGTTTTTGGCGGGCTTTCCGTCGTCATTCGACCGTCCTGGTAATTACGTTAATACAAATGAGTTCACGCACGTACAGGAACCCGTACTATCGCTCCAGCTCTCCCGCGATGACGTTCAGGCTTGCCAGCGTGGCAATCAGATCGGGCACCATTGCTCCGACCGTGATGTCCTCCATGGACGAAAGAAGCGGGAAGCATGGCGGACGACACCGGACACGATAAGGAACCCCTGTGCCGTCGCTGATGATGTAGAAACCAAGCTCACCGTTGGCCGCCTCGGTGCAGGAATAATGTCGGCCTTCGGGAACCTGAATGCCTTCCATCTCAATT
>CAZSFH010000216.1:0-4839 GCA_964606115.1 uncultured Planctomycetia bacterium
GCTGTACTTCCACGGTCCCATCCAATTTCAGCCAGCGTCGACTGATCCGCCTCGACCGGTTCTCGAATCCACGGCCCGCCCCAGCCGGACGGTTTTCCCCAGTTCCACAGCTCGTCCGTTCGCATAAAAAGCAGGTTGGATTGTGGCTGACCGACCCCCGGTTCCGGGTCGGTTTCGTCCTCGTCGTGCTCCTGCAGATCCGCGCCCAGCACCAGCAGTCCGCGCCAGCTCGTAAAGTCTGGAATGACCCGCAGGTGCGTGGCCACGGGACGGATTCCCCATACCCGGTCGTGATACGTAAAAGCCGGCAGCTCATAAAACATGCCGTGGGCGTCCATCAGAAATCGTTCACTCTGCACCTGGCGTATACGGTACCATTCGGTGTTTGACGGGTGGTCATACGTGTGGCTCGCTTTCGGCAGGCGATACGTTTGCCAGGAGCCACTGATGAAGACCTTCAGAATGACGGAGGCCCGATCGAAGCCCACTGCAAAAATCGCTCCTCCGTAATCCGGAAGGCCGTGGACCTCAACGTACGGATTCCGGTCAATAACGGACCAATCCTCCTCGTGATTGATTTTCGAAGTAACAGGTCAAGAATCTGTGGCCTACTGGGAACGAAAGCATCCCTGCTTTCGTATTCAGACAAATAATATCTCCTCCCCCACGGATTTTGGGCAAGTCACTTTCCGAAGATAAAATTAATTGTTTTTTTTATCCGTGTAAATTCCCGTTCATTAGTGGGTCAAAAAAATCAGATAATACAAGAGAGAACCACGGATGGACACAGATAAACACGGATTGATTTACGAAGAGAAAAATTAGGCCTATTTATTTTTTGTTTTTTATCCGTGTAATTCCTTGTCCATCCGTGGTCCAAAAAACAGAAAGAACCACAAATGAACACAGATAAACACAGATTAGTTATCGAAGATAATATTTCATTTTTTATCCGTGTAAATCCGTGTCTATCCGTGGTTCAACAAAGCCAGAAAGTCCCCTCCAGATCTGAATAAGTGCCTTCCACCCTTTTCGGAATGTACTCACAGCACCAACATGACCTACAGCGAAATTCGCGGTTGAAACAGCCTGAAACCCGATCCTGTAGGTAATGTAGGGAATGTAGGTATTTTTCAGATTCTTTTGGGACTGGGATATTGTAGCAGAAGTATATCCTTTTTTGCTTCTATCAGCTTCAAATACGCTTTTACATAGACTAAAATTATGACAAACAAATCACAGGAATTCCGAGTGATACCACATGCTTTTTACAATCAAAAAAGAAGATGATCATATCGTTCAGCTCGAAGATGAGAAGCATGCTGATTTAGATATCCTCGAACGAGATGATCTTGAAGAATGGGTCATCCGGGAACCCCGGCTTCTTGGTGAAGAGCTGTTGATCATTTCCTCCGAATACGTGTTCGAGGATACCCGGGATCGCCTCGACATTCTCGCCCTGGATCGGAAAGGAAAACTGATCGTTGCCGAGTTAAAACGAGATCAGGCCGATCGAACCACGGACCTTCAGGCCATCAAGTACGCCAGTTACTGTTCCAACCTTACTGCCGAAGACATTCAGAAAGATTTCCGGTCCTTCTGGAATGACCGAGCGAATTCCAAAGAGCTCTCTCCGGAAGAAGTCGGAACCCGCTTCTCCGATTTCCTCAGTGAGAATCTGGCTGAAGAAATTGTGACGACCGAAGAAGGATGGGCGGAGTTCGACCTTGATGATCAGCCGCGAATCATCCTCGCGGCCGGCAGTTTTGGAACAGAAGTGACCTCTCCAGTCATGTGGCTCATCCAGGAATACGGACTGGAGATCTCATGCGTTCAATTACGTTCATACGAGCACGAGGGAGAAATCGTGCTCTCAAGCCGACAGCTTGTCCCCCCTCCTGAAGCAGAAGAATACATGACCCGACGCCGGGAGAAAAAAGAGAAACAGCGAATCGACAAACGACGTCGTTCCGCTTATTACGTTCTTCTTGAAAAAGGAATTCTCGAATCAGGAGACGTGTTGATTTTTAACGACGAAAAGTTAGGAGACAATACAGATCGTGAATTCGATCCAAATGATAACTACTGGCGAGTTGAGATTACCGGCAAACAGGGACAATCAGACAATGTCCGATGGTTACATAATGGAGAGGAATACTCATTCACAGGGGTCAGCAAAGAATTATTGCATCAACTAAACGGACGGGAAAAATCAAAGTCATTAAACGGAAACAAATATTGGTGCCATCCAGAATATGATCATCGGACAATAAGTGACATACGAAACAACGGCACCGAACGATGAACGAACAACTGTCAAAGGCATTTCGAGAGAATCTGATCCGCATAAGCGGAGAACTGTTCACCAAAGATTACCTCTGCCGGCACGTTTCCCTGGAGAACGGTGAATCACAACTTCTTGATCAAGCCATTGAGGTCTATGAAAACAAAAAGGAACGTCTAACAGATTTCAATGAATCAACCCTCGTAACACAGTTTCTTCAAAAAATATTTAAGGACATTCTTGGATATAAAGAGGAACATGAAAGAGAAGAAGGATTACCGGATACAGTAAATGGTAGGACGTTAAAACCGGACATTGTTTACTACAATAACCCTGACGAATCCATTGATAACATTCAGCTACTTGTCGAAGCAAAATACTGGAAGCGAAATTTAGGCACAAGAGACGTTCCCGAAGATTCAGAAAAATCTGATCGAGAAATGGAGGATGATTTTTCCAGTGAAGGACCCGAACAGCAAATCACCGGATATCTGAAACACACAGAGACCGAATGGGGGGTGCTCACAAATGGAAAACTATGGCGACTCTATTATGGGAAAGGGACCTCGGCTCGCCCCCGTTATATCGAGTTTGACCTTGAGCAGATCCTCAGAAAAGCGAAGGGGGTGCCGGAAGAAAATGCACTTGGACTTTCAAACCATGCGCTCGAAGCGTTCAAACTCTTCCAGAAGCTGTGTTCCCGTTCCTCCATTCCGGAAGTTACAAACCGGATTCAACATCAGAATCTCCAGCACCAGGAGCAGGTCGAAGAGCAATTACACCGGCGGGCATATCCCGCTTTGATTTCAATCGCCAACGGCCTGTGGCGAAATGTAAAGGACGAAATCGAACAAGACCAGCTTGAGGATGCAACTAAAGCCATTTATGACGATGCTCTTTATATGCTTTACCGCCTTCTTTTTTTGTTCTATGCAGAAGACAATCATCTGCTCAGCATTCATGAAGAAATTCGGGAGGACTGGAGTATTACGCAGATGGCAGGGGAGGTCTTCAGGGAAAAAGAAAAATTTCTATCATTCAGTCCGGGGAGACTTGATTTTTTAAACAACAAAGACGCCTATCTAAAAAACCATTCAGCCAAAATCTCCTCGAAAATTTCGACGTTAGTAAAGGCAGTAAACGAAGGAGACGATGAACTCGGCATACCTCAATATAATGGTAACTTGTTCAAGGCAAGAACGGGAGGCCTTGACGGGGATGGATTTCTTGATGACCCGGAGAATATACTGGGCGATTATTATATTGCGTGTGCCCTCTACTTCCTTGGATACCGACATGAAAATGTGGAGCAGGAAGTATCCATTGACTACTCCACGTTAAATGTACAGCAGCTCGGGAATCTATACGAGCGAATCCTGTTTTTTAACCAGCCCGAGTTCGGTGAAGAATATGACTTTTATTACCAGGGGCAGGTCGGAAAAGGAGCGAGTATCGAACTCGATTTCCCCGATGAATGGCTATACTTCGATGTGGATCCGGCCAAGAAAAAATCAACCGGTGTATACTACACGCCTGATTTTATCGTTCAGTATATCGTAGAAAACACACTCGACCCCCTTCTCGAAGATTGTGAATCCGTGAACGATGTCCTGAACTTGCAGATTCTTGATCCGGCGATGGGCAGCGGTCATTTCCTTGTACGGGTCATTGATTACCTGGCAAACTGGATGGTCGAAAACCTCGGAGAGGTTACTTACGATCCGAAGAATACAAACGTAAGAACGAGTGGCGACATTGATCTCGCAAACGAATCAGTCGTCCAAATATTCGGATCCGACTTCGTGGATAGAATTGAGGAGATTAAAGAACAACTGCTGGACACTCATTTCTGGAAACGAATTATCGCCAAAAGGTGCGTTTACGGAGTAGACGTCAATCCACTCGCCGTCGAACTCGCTAAACTCTCCATCTGGATTCACACGCTTGCTGAAGAGGCTCCGTTGCAGTTTCTGGATCACCACCTTCGATGTGGAAATTCACTGATCGGAGCGCATCACATTGAAGACAAAGTCAAAGAGACAGGCTTGTTTGAGGACAATATAAAACTGGCCTTGAACAACTTAACTTTCATCGCCCACATGCGTGAACAGTCTGCTGAGGACGTAAAGGAGTCACAGAAAATGTATGTGGAAGCCAGAAAAAAAATCAAAGATTTCAAGGGGAGGTTCGATCTGGAAATTGCAGCCAATCACTTTCTTGAAGATGTGGATCAGCAAAAGATTTTAAAAATGATGGAGGATGAAGACCCTTCAGGTGAGCTTACCACCCAAATGGAGCGTGCTCTGGAGATTGCTGAAGAAGAAAAATTTTTCCATTGGCCACTGGAATTTCCGGAGGTCTATTATGATATTAATGGGAAATATCGAGGAGACAAAGCCGGATTTGACGCCGTTATTGGAAATCCACCATACGTCCGTATTCAAACTCTTAACGAACATGTTCCGAAACATGTAAATTATCTCAATGAATCATATCGATCTCCCTATGGAAGCTGGGATCTATATCTCGTTTTTTCGGAGCGCGGATATCAGTTA
>CAZSFH010000217.1:0-4821 GCA_964606115.1 uncultured Planctomycetia bacterium
GTTCACGAGGCCGACCACGGGCCGTTTCATTACGATTTCGACCTTCGGCTGCAGCCCCGAGCCCCGCTGAACGTCAACCGGGCGCCCGAGGCGATGCTCGTGGCGGTTCTGACCGGACTTCGGGCGAGGATCCTGGAAGTGACGGGAACCGCGTCGAGTGAACCGATCAACCCCCTTTATCAGACTCGAATTCTTCCCAACCCCGATGATCACCCGCATGGACTGTCCGTTGGTCTCGCACGAAAAATCGCCGGGCGAATCGTGAAGTATCGTTCGTCAAATCGTGGTATTTCGTATCGGAACACCACGGAGACGGGTCCTTTCGAGACCTGGTCGGAGTTCGAGGCGTTTGTCGATCGGGTCCTCGTAAACGGATCACTCTCGCTGTCAAATGATCTCGGGTATCTGATCAAGGCTCACTTTAATCCGAACACGCGGCCGGCCGGAGTGAATCCAAATTCGAACGCCGGCTGGAGCTGGATCAGTGACGGCCGTGATCGAGCGTCCTCGGAGGGAAATCGTTGCTGGATCGACAAGACAAATTTTCTCACGCACACGCGGGAGTTTTCGTTTCGAAGCGGTGGATGGTTTCACGTTACGTCGTATGGTGCGTTGCTTGGACCGGAGGGAACGATTCGCGCGGAAGCGGACATTTCGGCTATACTGCGAAAATTTAAGGTGGCCCGCCAGACCACGGAGGCCGATTTCGTCACCGGCTCCAACTGGGACCTCCATCACGGGACGTGGCGAACGGCTTTTTATCCCGAGGCCACGAAAAACGTGATTCGAAACAATGTGAAAACCGGTGATCGCACGGGGAGCCGTGTGTCCGGACAGGTTTCCGTCGCTCCCCGTCATCATACATCCGGATCCCGGCCGGTTTCCATGTATTTCGATTATTTCTTTGACGGGCCGGACCCGGGAAAGAAACCCAGGGAGGAAGAGACCCGGGGTATACCCCGGCATAACGTTCGGATTCCATATCCGCCCGGATCGGTTTCGACCCCGCATCATTACGTGTTGAAATCCGGTAAAAACGGAGGAACCGGACCGTTTGATCGGCTTGGAACCCGGCTTCCACACGCTTTTTTTAGCAGTGAATACATTACGGTCGGCGACGACGGCGGAAGCAACCGTGGTGCACTGAACGGAGCCTGGGACGCGTCGGAGTTCTCAGGTTACCCCTGGACGGATCCGGCCAACTACTCGGACGTGGTGGCGGACGGTATTCTGATGACCGGAGAGCGGATGCGGTCGACCCGGTTTCGGACGACGGAAGCGGAGCTTGCTCCGGACCGGTGGCAGAGCGGTCACGTCGAATTCTGGTGGAAGCCCCGGATTGGATCCGGGAACGATACCCCCGCAAAATTTGTCCCCGTCGAATGGTGGTTCCTGACCCGTCCACACGCGAAAATTCGCGTACCTCTCTTTGATTACACGCGACCTTCCGGAACGAAATCGAATCGCACCGGGTCCTCGGGTTCCGGATCGCGCGGTCGTCGGACGTATCCGTTCTTCGAGCGAACTCCGTCCGGATCCTCCGGTCCCCCTCCTTCCGGAGGTTCGGGAGCCTGGATCGATTCGAAGGGGGAACGGATTTCGTTCTATCCGGGCGTCAGGACCTGGATTGTTGAACGGAACGTGCCGTCCGATCTCGCTTCGGACGTCAAGCGTTACGACGACCTCGGTTCTGCGGCGGGGTACCGGTTCCATCTGTCCGTCGAGAACACGGATCGTAACACGACACGCTGGTCGTTTCAGGTTCGGTTTGAAGGGGTGCTCGACGATCCGGAGACGGCGTCGCGGATGGTGTTCGAGACGGAACCGCGTGGGGACCTGAAGGATCTGACGAACGTCTACGGAAACGGGTCGTCCCGGGTACCGCTGACCGCCGGGACGACGGAAGAGATTCTGGAGCAATCCGGTGCCGGAACGAATCTTCGTTCCGGATCGTGGTGTCACGTGACCCTCGAATGGAAGCCTGAAGCCTTTGAACTGTGGTATCCTCAGGATTCGCGTCGGGGAAATGGTTCCTCCACCCCGGGAATCAACCTCGAAAAACGGACGGTTTATCTGATCGAAGCTCGATTGTGGGTCAACGGAAAACGGGCCGGACGGAAGGTGGTTCGGGCCAACAACATCAATCGGAAGAAGGGGGTGTTTATGCCCTCGAGCCTTGTCCGGGGACTGCACCGGAAACCCGCAGCGAGTTCGGGATCCGGCCCGGATGTTACGGCCACTCATTGGATTCGGGGAAACAACCGTACCTACGCGGGGAATGTCGGTCAGCTCGGAAGCAACTTCGCACGGGTGAATGAAAAACCGTATTACCGCCATCGCTACGCGGAGGGAACGATTGACGAATTTTACTTTTCCCCCCGAACGAACGGCGGCCCGTATGATACGGATCGATATTTTCGGCCGACCGACGGCCCGGTCTACGTCGGATTTCTCCACCGGAAGAGCCATCATTCGCATACCATCATGGGGCGGGACTTCGAGTACTGGGATACCGACGGGAACGGTACTCCGGACAAGTACGATCATTACGCCGCCGTCGATCAACGGGTCCTGGTGGACGACCGGTCGCCCATTTTGATTCGCTCGATCGCCCATACGCAGTATCGTCCGCGGGATGGTGCGGACGGCGTCGATTACGAGCGAGATGGTACGATGAGAGAGGGAGACGACCTTTCGGAACAGGATCGCCCGTATTTCCGGATGGAGGTTCGAAACCGAAACCATCAATGGGTTCCGGTGCACAAAACCGGTGGAGGAACCCCCTGGCTCGGATCGCCGTTGAAGATGGAGGAGAGCCGGGGGGCGCCGCTGAAGGTCGCGCCGGATGACTGTTTTCGATACCGTCTCGTTCCGGTGGATCCGATGGATTCCAACCCGGACGTTTCACCGTTTCTCGAGGACCTGACAATTCGGTATCGTCGGAAAAACCAGACACAGATCCATCGGATGTCCTACGATTGATGTGTTGTGTTGACGACCGGGTGCTGCCTCATTTTCGAAGAAAGCGGGACGCTGAGTGCACCCTGTTTAATCACGAATGTGTGTCGATCTTCTCATAACGCTGTTTTTTTAAATCAAAAAATCGTGTTGATGAACGGGCTTTCACGCACGCCACCGAGAAACCCTACTCAAACGGGGAAAGAACCCGGACAAGAAACAACGTCCACTCCGTTTCACTTCGTGGACTACAACGGACACACGGAATCAATCCGGACCGGTTGAATCAAGAACCCCGACGGGATTCTACAGGTCAGCCCGGGGGAAGCCGAGCGATAGCGAGGCGCCCCCCGGGAATGAGATGAAACAAAACATGAACCCTGAAAGGGTTCCACAACTTAACGTTGCATTCTGTTTTTTTTCGCTCTGGAAATAATTCGGGTGTTAGCCTACAATAAAGATCCAGTCAATACGATTTCGAACGTTTTTTTAAATCGTGTAACACAGAGGAGAAATCGGATGAAAAGGCGGGCTGTAAATTTTATGTTCGTGTTCGCGCTGGGTTTTCTCGTCCAGTTTCAGCTGAATCTGGACGCCGGCGAGGAGGAACCTGAACTGGGCGATAAAGTGGAGGTGGTGGAGAAAGCCGGTTCGGACTGGGGGACCCTCAAGGGCCGTATTGAGATCAAGGGGGAAGTTCCGGATCCACAGACCTTTCCCACCAATTCACGGTTCAAGCAGAAATGCAAAATGAAAAAGGACCGGACGGTTCAGCGCGTGAAGGTCAAGGATTCGGGGGTTCAGAACGTGTTCGTCCGACTGAAAGGCGTCACCAAAGCGCTGGAATCGAAACTTCCGCCGAAAACCATCGTCGTCGATCAGAAGAAGTGCCGGTTTCGTCCCCGGGCCGGACTCGTGCAGGCTAACGGCACGATCAAAGTCAAAAACTCGGATCCAACGATTCATAATTTTAACTACAGCGGGTCCAATCCGCTCGGGATCTCCGGCAATAAGACCCAGCCGAAAGGAGCCGATCCGATCAAGGTTCATGTAAAATCTCCCGAGTACGTGTCGTTTCGCTGTAACGTCCACCCCTGGATGAAAGGAAGGGTCCTGGTGGCCGATCATCACGCGTACGCGTTAACGGATAAGAAAGGAAAGTTCTCCATGAAGGTTCCGCCGGGATCGTACCAGATGGAGATCAATCATTTAAGTCTGAAGAAACCGAAGACCGTTGAGGTCGAGGTCCCGGAAAACGACACGAAAAAGAAGACGGTGAAGGTGAAATTTAATCAGTAAGCGATAACGTTGGGTTGCCGTCAATATCAGGGATTTGTTGTAATCCACGCACCGGAGCGTAGTGGACGTTGTTATTCCACCACGCGGGAAAGGCGCTTCGGTTACACTGTTTGCTCACGAATGTGTGTCGACCTTCTCATAACACTTTTTTTTAAATCAAAAACCGTGTTGATGAACGGGCTTTCACGCACGCCACCGTGAAAACCCCTCAACCGGGGAAATAACCCGGAAAAGAAACAACGTCCACTCCGTTTCACTTCGTGGACTACAACGGAACACGCAATCTACGGATGACCGTCGGAAACGCGTTCTGTTGTAGTGCTCGGAGCGATAGCGGAGTGCACGTTGTTATTCCATCACGCGGGAAAGACCGTTCAGTATCGCGGGGACCTCAAAACGTTCCTCACCCCCTCTCAATCAGTGCGATCTCTTGATACCAAAAAAGTTCGATGAACGGTCGGTCACCCACGTGAACGGGGACCATACGCCGAACGGTCACCGGACATTTAACAAGAAACAACGTCCACTCCGTTTCACTTCGTGGACTACAACGGACACACGTAA
>CAZSFH010000218.1:0-4811 GCA_964606115.1 uncultured Planctomycetia bacterium
CTTGCGAAACACGGAACGTCGTAAACGGATCCGCTCCTGCTTCAAGAAGTCGCTTTACAACCTTCCTGTGACCGTTGATCACGGCAGATGCGAGCGGCGGGTTTCCATCTATTCCTTCGGAATCCGTTGGATCCACCTTTGCTCCGGTGTCCAACAAGGAATTGACAATTTCAATATGGCCTTTCTTCGATGCGATCATCAGGGACGTCTGATCATGCAGGTTATCCACATTCGCGTTTGCTCCTTTTTTCAGCAGGTATTTCATCAGGGCCGAATGCCCTCTTTCAACTGCTTTAATCAAAGGAGTTTCTCTCTTTACATCTTTCCGATTTACCTTGCTCCCATGCTCCACTAACAACCTTACATTTTCCATATGATTATTCCTGACAGCAATATGAAGAAGTGACGTATCAGAATATTCTGTCTTTATCTCGGCCCAATGATTGAGCAACACTTCGAACGTGTCCTCCCCAGTAAAACGTGCAGCAGATTTCAACAGATCCTTTTTCTTTGTTTTCTTTATTTCCTTCCCTTTCTCCAGCAGTATTTTCACGACGCCTGCCCTGCCATATGTTATAGCTCGTTCGATCGCCATCCATCCCCGCTCGGGATTCACACTCGTATCCGCACCATGTTCCAGCAAGGTCTTTACAACGTTCTTGTATCCCTTTTCCGAAGCTATCGTCAGTGCGGTTTCATAGTTCGAATCCCCGGTCACGTTGACGGGAGCCCCATTCTTCAGTAATGGTTCGACAAGCTTCAGGTGCCCTTCATAAATGGCATTTATCAACGTCGTTTCACCGTGTTGATTTCTGATGCTCGGATCCGCCCCGTGTTCCATCAAAACCTCCGCAACTTTTTTAAACCCATTTCCAACTGCATACAACAACGCCGTCTTTTCATTCCTTCCCCTTCTATTTACCTTTGCACCATTATCCAGTAACAGATCCACAATTTCTGGATGTCCCGCTTTTGAGGCAAACATTAACGCCGTGTTCCCGAGACCATTCGCCGCGTTCACGTCAACCCCCTTTTTCAGGAAAAAGCGAACCACTTTTTTATGACCATGGTTGGCTGCTTTTATAAAGCCCAACTCATACAGATTCGTATGTTTCTTTCTTACGTCTGTTCTGGAGATCAATTTTTTTGCCTTTGCGAGGTTCCCGTTTTCGGTCGCTCTGTACCATGCTTGCCTCAGTTGTTCATTCTGAGCATGTAGTGGGAGGGAAAACACCAAAAAGAAAGTCACGAGGATAATTCCCCACACGGTTGAGCCCATCTTCCAGAGAGGCCCCGTCTGATCCGTGAAATCCATGTCTGTTGAAAACTTACCTTGATCTTCCACGTTCCTCATATATCAGGAAATGGTTAATCTTCTTTGTACTTCGGGTTTTTCTTCAATTCAAGATGGATGGTCTTGCCGGGTTCAAATTCTTCTTTTGTTATCTTTTTCTTTATTGGTAAATATTTTTTCTCTTTATTCTGATTTCCAGCGCTTTCAGAAACAGCCATTTCAATTTTTAGATATCCATTTTTCGGAATCTCTGGAAATGCAGGTATTGAATGGGGCGAAGTGGTTTCAACCAAATAGCCACTTTTCGAAAGCTCAACATAGTCAATATGTATTGGTATTCCATCTTTATAAACACGAAACCCAAACTTATAGTTTTTATTTATATATTCCGTATAATTTTTGGAGCCTTTTAATTTAACCTTAATTAGTGACCCTTTAAATAATGTGATCTCCCCTCGATTTATCTTATTTTCTACCCCCTTGAGAGAAACACTAGATTTCTTTTTATCACTCGTAGCGCCAAAACCAAAACCATGGTCGATATAACCTTCTTTTTTTGCATAAAAAACAATCTCAGAATTACGAAACTCCTTTTTCAAAGACTTGCTGTATACCCACAAATTAATTTCAGCTATCCCTTTTTGATTTGTTCTTCTATCCCCATAAGCCAGCGGTTTTCCTGTTTGTTTAAATTTCTCCAATTTCTGCTTGGGAGAAAGATTGTCGAGAAAACTGAGATCAGTAAGTTCTTCCTTTGTGTACCTCACATCTGGTAATTTTATCAATGTGTTAGATATCGGGTTTCCTTTTGAATCAACTACTTTAATTTGAAATTGATATCGATCCTCATCAGGTATATCAATGATTTCCTCAATATCAAGATTCCGAAGGGTCTCTTGCTCCTTTCCATGATCTTGTTCCTGTGAATAAATGTACGTCGATAAACCGAGAATAAAAATTGAATATACTAATACATAAAATAAAGTGGAAATTGTTTTAATTAAACTAAAGCTACTTTTTATCTCCAACTGATGAACCTTTTCATTGGTCATAATCCAACATTTTCGCCCCCTATCAATTACGGCACAAGAGATCATCCGCGTAAATCTATCAATTGAAAGATCAACTGAAAGGTTTAGTTTGTCTTTAATCATTTTTGCCCCCCCCATCTTCGGTTACTGTTACACTTTCTTTCAAATCAGAATGTCTTTCTCTTAATATCTTTTTCTGTTTCTTAAATTTTTCAGTATCAGCTAATTCATTCACAAGTGCTTTGAATTCTCTATGAAATCCAATTTTACCTATTTTATACTTCTTTATCTTCTCAAAACCACCGGTTGTGAATTTAGGGTCTGTTTCCTCCGATTCGATAAGGGATGAATCTAAATAAATAACCATTTGCTTCGTTGAATCTCCAGCTTCTCCACATTTGATCAAACCTATATACCCAGCCGTACTTGACAGCACGCTTTCCCCGGCTACCCGCGTCGCATCAGCTAATCCAACTGCTGTCCCTTTTCCATTCATCTTTACCTCTCCCTCACCCTTCCCTTCAGCGAATACGGCTGTCCCTTTGATATCTCCATTGCCTATATTCTTCTTCACACTTTTCATGAATTCATTCTCGGTATTATTTACTTTCACGGTGGTTTTCGCACCCACTTTCACAGAGCCTGTACTTTGACTTTTTTTCTTCCCCACCTTAACCATTATATCATTCGTATAACTCACGCTCGTTTCTAAATTCCAGGGCCTCTGATACAGAGGAAGCACCTGATCTTTCATAAATTTCACTGCTAACACGAATGGTCTCAGTGCAGGAACTTTCTTTGCAACCTTTTTTGCACCCTTAAAAAGCTTATCTGCCTGGTTCGCCAAAATCAATAATGCCTGTAAGACTTCTTTGTTTTTTTCCGGATCGAAGTTTAGTTTGGTATCTGCTCCTGCCATCCCATAAGCACCTATCATTACTTCTGGCCTGCACCTGTTTTTACAGCATTCTCTTTCACTCGCATCAATACATGATATTTTTTGATTTATACTTCCCGTCGACGATGCTTCAAGTGGTTTCAGTTCTTTTCCCCCCTCCGATTCCTTTCCTGTAGCCATAAATGTAAGGGCCTGAAACTCGAAGCTCGCATTCACTGCTCTTGCCATATTTCCACTGAAAAGTTCCGACAGATTCACTTCAATTTCCGGGATAATCTTCCCATCAACCGTTAACCAGGCCTGTGGATAAGAAGCAAGGGAAAACACGGGACCCTGAGGAGCACTCACCACCACACCCGGTATGATTGGATAATCGAACCCGGTGTCCCCCATGACCTGTCCGGATGCGAATGAAATATCCTTCGATTTATTTTTGTTATCAGGATCCGGAATACTCACTGTCTGAGCCTTTGTGAGCTTCTTCCAGGCATTGAGACGATCGTTCACGACTCCTACCACTTTCTTTATTGCCTTTCGAGTCCTTGTTATGACATCGGTAACCCCTTTGATATCCCCCTTATACTTCACCACCTTCTTTTTATCGTTTGGATTGAAATCCGTTCCTTTCTGATCCTCTTCATTTTCTTCGTCACCTTCTCCATCCTCATTATCATCCCCCTCTTCTTCATCGTTATCATTATCATCCTCTTCTTCGCCGTCATTAACCTCCCACTCTACCAAATCGACACTATCTCCATTCTTTGAAATTTCAATATCAAATTCCCCATCCGGACGAATAACGGTTCTGGTCGCTTTCAATAGTTTTTTTGTCCCAACATTCAAGTTTCCGGTGGTTACCCCCTTACACCCCACTGCATTTATAAACACCCCGTCACCGGGCGAGGAGGGGTCGAGATCCGTCCCTCCTTCCCCCTTAAGCACAACCGTTATCAGCCGGTTTTTTACGTTCTCTATTTTTGTTGAACGGATCGCTTCGAGATAAAACACCTGTTTTCGATTATCCTCAGAAAATCCCAGATCACTCAGGTCCTTATACAA
This sequence comes from uncultured Planctomycetia bacterium, assembly GCA_964606115.1. GTDB lineage: Bacteria > Planctomycetota > MHYJ01 > CAYXQY01 > CAYXQY01 > CAYXQY01. The sequence continues at coordinate 4,283 of CAZSFH010000218.1, forward strand.
CTTTGAGGGAATATAATCTCCCGGATCATCTGAATTGTCTACGGCCTTCATGCTTCTGATTTTGTGGCCGTCTTCTGTCCACAATCTCAAATGTCCCTCCCCCGGTAAAAACCTTCTTGCCGCCCCCATAACCCTCTCTCCCAAACTCGACGCATTTGTGTTTGAAGCAACCGGCACACCTTTCACCTTCACCTTCGACGGGTCCGAATCACTGTACTCAATTTCTAATGATGCATTCTGAATATCTACACCCTCTGAGATTTGCACAACAATCGGAACAAATTCCTCGTTTTCAATTTTATCCTTTACTTTCTGCTTCGTGCTATCAGTGCCCTTATCATATCCGTGTGCAAAATCCGGAATCTGATCCTCATCATCGTCGTCCCGGTTTTCAACCAGCTTCTTGCCAGGTTTCTCCTCGTCGTCTTCAATTCGATCTTCAGTCAGCGTGCGCTTCGGTTCTTCGAACCCATTATTATTATCACTGTCAACGTCCAGGTCAATCACATCCCTCACAATCAATTGCGGT
>CAZSFH010000219.1:0-2579 GCA_964606115.1 uncultured Planctomycetia bacterium
GGGGGGACAGCTCCTTCTTGTTTCGAGTTCCTATCTGTTTACGAATCATGCGCTTCGGGATCATCGTGTGCCGGCATTTTACCGCTACTGTATCGGTCCAAATCGGAGGGTGGTGTTTCATGAGACCCATCTTGGACTACAACGCAGCCGAGGATTAATGACCCTGGCTCGTGATTACGGCCTGACGCTGTTTTTTGTTACGTTGATAGGAGTGGGATTGTTATATGTCTGGAAGAACAGTTTTTCCCTGGTCCCCTCTTTTGACCCACAATCGTGGCAACCAGATGAACGGGCCGTTGCTGGACGGGATGCGTACGAGGGATTGATCAATTTGGTTCAAAATCGAATTCCCGATCGAAAATTGCTTCCGGTATGTCTGGAGGAGTACGAAAAAGATGTGAAGAAGGGGTGGTTATCTTCAAAGCATGTCGCGGAAGCCCGGGAACGTGTTCAGAAAAAAAGCCTCAGTTCCGAGCAAAATATTCTTCAGGAGTATCGCCGCTTGTGCCGTCTTTTTCATTCCACGGAACGGATTCATGACGAAAACGATTAAGGACTTACAGAACGTGCTCGAGAGGGTGGTTCGCGAGACCAAAAAAGTGATTATCGGACAGGATGACGTACTCCGGCAGGTACTGATCGTTATTCTGACCGGCAACCATGCGCTCGTGGAGGGAGTTCCGGGGGTCGCCAAAACCCTCATGGTCCGAACGATGGCTCATATTATGGATTGTGAGTTTAATCGGATCCAGTTTACCCCCGACATGATGCCTTCTGATATTACAGGGACCAATGTCTATAACATGCAGAAAAGTGAGTTCAGCCTGATGAAAGGTCCAATTTTTACTACGTTTCTTCTGGCCGACGAAATCAATCGAGCACCGGCCAAAACCCAGGCGGCGCTGCTGGAGGCGATGGAGGAGCGGCAGGTCAGTATCGATCGGGAAACCCATGAACTGTCCGAGCACTTTACTGTATTCGCCACACAGAACCCCGTGGAGTTTGAGGGAACGTATCCGCTGCCGGAGGCACAGAAAGATCGGTTTATGATGAAAATTGAAATGACCCCGCTCGGCAAGGAGGACGAAGTGGACCTGGCGGATCGGATGCTGGGGGACCGGTCTCCGGAGCAAACGCTGGACGAAGGAGAGGTGGAACAGGTGCTGCCCGAACGTGAGCTGGATGATCTGCGAGCCACGCTCCGGGAGATCACGGTCAAGGACGACATTGTGGATTACGTGGTGCGGATCGTCCGTCAGAGTCGCAACGAGGAGAGTGTGCTGAACGGGGCGAGCCCGCGGGCAACGCAGGATCTGATTCTGGGCTGTCGCGCCAATGCGGCAATAGCGGGACGTGATTTCGTGACGCCCGACGATGTACAGGAAATGTGCTTGCCCGTTCTTCGGCACCGAATCATCTTGCAGCCGGAGTATGAAATTGAAGGAATGAACGAAACGGAAATCGTAGAAAACATTTTAAAAGAAGTTTCCGTACCCCGATAAAATGCCCGTTCCAACTTCACGACTGATCTGGATTATGGGTTTGATCGGTCTTCCACTCTCCGCTCTCTCAGGACTGATACCGTCTTTTGCGCCAGCGGCTTATTCGGGGCTCACGCTGTTTGTCTTGATTGCAGGAGGGGACCTGATTCTTTCTCGATCAGACCAGTCTCCAGTGGACATTCGGGTGGACGGCACACAGCGACTTGTTAAATTTCGTCCGGGACGTCTCAACCTTGAAGTACGAGAGCGAGACGCTTCTGTACAGTGGGTTCGAATCGGTTTCCCGTTTCCCAGGGAACTCGAGCTTGATCCCGAGGTTCTGACCATCCGGCCGGACGGAACGGAAACGTGGCAGGAGTTTCATTGGGATTGTCTTCCACGGGAACGGGGAGATGTTCATGTTGAGGTAGCGTACGTTGAGAAATCGTCCTTTCTCGGTTTCTGGAATCACCGGTATGAGACCGAGTGTCCCGTGGATGTTCGTGTCTATCCTCATCTTCATGGGGAACGACAGAATGTTTCCGCACTCTTTTCTCAGAGGGGACTTCCCGGAATCCACACTCAGCGTCAGGTCGGAAAGGGACGAGAATTCGAAAAACTTCGTGAATACATGCCCGGTGATTCGTTCCGGGATATTTACTGGAAGCAGACGGCCAAGCGAAATAAGCCGATTACCAAGGAATATCAGGTGGAGAAGACGCAAAAACTATACGTGATCCTCGACCAATCGAGACTGAGCGGCCAATCCGTGCGAATACCGAAACCGTCCAGCCTGCCGGGATTCCCTGAGTCCAAAGAACACCTTGAAGAGATGACGCGTCTTCCGGAGACGACAACGCTCTTGGAACGGTACATGGTGGCGGCACTTGTTCTTGCCGGCGCGGCCGAACAGCAGGGGGATCATTTTGGGCTGATTACGTTTGACAATGAAGTTCGGGAATTTCTACCGGCCGGTAGCGGGAAAGGACATTTTCAGCGGTGCCGGGACGTGCTTTACGATGTTCGGACCCGGTCCGTCAATCCGGATTTCGGAGAGATCTTTACGTTTCTCCGTACGCGAATTCGTAAACGGGGGTT
>CAZSFH010000219.1:2589-4800 GCA_964606115.1 uncultured Planctomycetia bacterium
TGTTCCTGACAACGCTGGACGATCCTGTGATTGCCGAGCAGTATACGGATCATATTGATATCATCAGCGGACACCACCTGGTCCTGACCGTTATCATGGATCAGCCCGGAACCAATCCGCTGTTTCATGAAGAGAATGAGCAAGTGGACAGTCTGGAGAAAGTATATCAGGCCCTGGGAGGTCATCTTCGATGGCGTGACGTGAAAGGAGTCGAGCGAAAACTGCGCCGGTACGGGGTCGATCTGAAACGGCTGTCAAATGAGCGACTCTGCTCGGCCCTTGTTACCGAATACGTGAACATCAAACAACGTCAGCGAATATGATTATTGATCTGGAGCAGTTCGTCCGTCGGGAGCGTCCGTACTGGAACGAACTGGAGGAAAAACTGGAGGTGCTCGAAAACCGTTCACTGGATACCCTGGACATTGACGAGGTGAAGCGTCTGCATTACCTTTACCGACGTGTTTCATCCGATCTTTCCCAGGTTGAAAATTACATTGCCGACACCGAGCTAAAAAATTATCTGGAAAAGCTTGTTTCCCGGGCGTACGTTCAAGTGCATCAGCACCGATCGGAGTCAGCGAATTTTTCCCTCTGGAACTGGTGTTTCAATACGTTTCCTTCAACGTTTCGAAAGCATATTTATTCGTTCCTGATCGTGCTGGCCGTTACGGGGACCGGCATGCTGTTTGGAGGAGGGGCGATTTTATTTGACACGGGGGTTAAGGAGGTCCTTCTTCCATTTCCTCATCTGCATCAGGATCCCTCCCGGATGGTGGAAGAGCAGGAACGGGAGGCCGGTGAGGAAAACGGAAGGCTGGAGGGAGCGAAAGCTCGCTTTTCCGTAATGCTCATGCGGAATAACATACGAGTCTCCATCCTCGCTCTTGCGCTCGGACTGACATGGGGGGTCGGGACCATCATTGTCGTTTTTTATAACAGTGCAATCCTGGGAGCCGTCATTACGGATTTCGTGATGGCCGGGGAATCCAAGTTTCTGACGGCCTGGTTGCTCCCACATGGGATCGTGGAACTGCCGGCTATATTTATTGCAGCCCAGGCCGGACTGGTACTTGCTCATACATTGATCGGATACGGGGATCGAACGCCCCTCCTGGATCGATTACGAGAAGTCGGACCGGACCTCGTAACCTTCATTGCCGGAGTCGCGCTGATGCTCGTCTGGGCGGGCCTGGTGGAATCGTTTATTTCACAGTATCACGAGCCTCTGTTTCCGTATGAGATCAAAATTCTATTCGGGATTCTGGAAGGTGTCGTTCTCGTTCTGTATTTTTGGAAATCCGGAGACGGGTAACGGAGCAGATGCCTCACGCCGCGACGGAACAGGATCAGGAAATTCAAGTTCTGACGGGGGATGGGGTACGGTTTTCCCTGACACTGGCCGGTCTGTACCGCCGGTTCCTCGCCTGGTTGATCGATGGGTTTGTGGTCATGGCCCTTTCATATATTACACGGCTTCTGCTCTCTCTCTTTCTGGTCATCAGTGCGGATCTTGCGGGGGCTTTACAGATGCTCGTTTTATTTCTGATCTCCTTCGGTTATCGCATTTGTCTTGAGTATATATGGGATGGGAAAACCGTTGGAAAACACGTTATGAATATTTATGTAATGAGTCTGGAACTGACGAACCTTGGTTTCTATCAGGTGGTGATTCGTAATCTGGTGCGGGTCGTAGATTCAATGCCCATCTTTTACGGGGTGGGTGGATTGACGTGTTTTTTGCACCCTCGTAATCAGCGTCTCGGGGATTTAGCGGGAAATACGGTGGTTATCTATTCACCCGACCTGGCCGAGCCAAACGTCCGGCAGTTTACGGAAGATTATTATAATTCGTTCAGTGAACACCCTCATATCGAGGCCCGGCTCAGGAAAAAAACGTGTCCGGAAGAGGGTCGGGTTGCACTGCAGGCGCTACTCCGGCGGGATCGTCTGGATCCGAATGAACGGGTATCCTTATTTAAGGAGCTTGCGGAACATTTTCAGGAGAAAGTTTCGTTTCCGGACGAAACCACGTTCGGTCTGACGCCGGAACAGTACGTCCGAAACGTGGTGGATACGCTCTACCGACAGCGGGGGTCGTCCGCAAACCGTCAGAAGAGTGAATCGGGAGAAAACCGGTGAATCGCCTTTTTATCTAGACCGGATCTGAAAAGGGTGCGTGCACTCAGTGAGATCTCAGCGAGTGGTCTG
>CAZSFH010000220.1:0-3091 GCA_964606115.1 uncultured Planctomycetia bacterium
ACCGAGTCGCTGGCACGGAAGGGATGGATCGTCGTGGCGCCGGACCATCAGGATTCGGTGAATATCGCTCGTATCCGAACGGGACGCGGTTCCGGAAACATTCTGAAACTTTTTCGAGACGTCCGAAACCTGGTCAAATCCGGGTCCAACTTTGATTTCGAACGGTTCCGTTACCGCGCGCAGGACGTCCGGGCCGTAATGGATCACGTGCTGCAGATGGAGACACTTGACAACCGGATTGATCACGACAAACTTGTCGCGGGCGGCCATTCGTTCGGCGGCTACACCTCTCTGAGGGTGTGCGGCGCGCTGGGAAATCCGTATGAACCGAATTTCAAAGCGATCCTCCTGCATTCCCCTGGCATCTGGATGTATCAAAAACAGCAGTTCCGGCGGATTGACCAACCCGTTCTCTATATGCTGGGAGAACGCGAAGCGGAGAAAAGGCGCGGATCTCGTTCGAAAGACCAATGGGCGAAATATGCCCTCTCACAGATGTCCGGGCCCGGCTATTTCATGGAGGTGAAAGGAGGAACTCATTTTTCCTTCAACACTTCCCAGCGCGACAACCGCCTATCGAACAAGTTTTCCGGTTCTCCTGAAGAATTCGAAACGATTCGAAGCTACAGTACCGCTTTTCTTGAATATCACGTGCTCGGTCGAGAGACACAAAAGCAATCCATCACGGAGGACCGGTCCGGTCGATCGCGATACCAATTTTACCCCGCACGCGGGAAAAAGTAGTTCTTCAACTCTTTTTTACAAGAGAAGTGCTTCACAGGAACAAATTTGCCCGTCGTAAAATTGAAATAATTCCATGAATAACCGACGATCCTCATCGTCCCGGACTCCAGTTCACGCCCCCCCGTCCTCGGAAGATGACGTGATCAGGGCCGTGAACCGGGGACGATCGGCCTCTCGACAATGGGAATCTCGGGATCTTCATCAACGAGCCCGGGCGCTCGGACGGCTCCGGCGCTGGTTGACCGAACACCTCGACGACGTCGTACGGCAGATCATCGAGGACACGGGGAAACCGGAGGTGGAAGTCCTCACAGGAGACCTGCTGGTGACCCTTCAATTTCTCCGGTATTACGAAACGACCGCTCCGGATATACTTCGAACGGAATCCCGATCCTCTCCCCTTTTCTATTTCGGAGATACCTCCGAAGTGGAACACCGACCCCACGGCGTGATCGGCATGATTTCTCCGTGGAACTATCCTCTTCAATTGACTCTCGTCCCGGCCATCACGGCCCTTGCTGCGGGCAACGCCGTCGTGATAAAACCGTCGAAGGAAACCCCCCGTATTCATGATTTACTGGAAACACTGAACCGGGTTCTGGCAGGACCGGACCATCTCCTGTCCGTCCTGCGAGGGGGAGAAAACGTCGGTCAACATCTGATCGATGCCGAACCGGATATGATCTTTTTTACGGGCAGCGTGGAGACCGGAAAAAAGATTCGCAAGCGAGCGGCGAGTCAGCTGATTCCCGTCGAACTCGAACTCGGCGGAAAAGATCCAATGATCGTCTGCGAGGACGCCCGGATCAAACGGGCTGCACGAGCCGCTACATGGGGCGCGTTCTCAAACGCGGGACAGATGTGTACATCGATTGAGCGATTGTACGTGCAGGAATCGGTTTTCCACGATTTTTTGCAGGAACTGGTCCAGGAAACGTCCAGACTGACCGTGGGCTCTGGACCGGATGCGGATGTCGGCCCGATGATTCGCGATGACCAGGTCCAGAAGGTCCGACAACATGTGAACGCCGCGCTGGACGATGGAGCGACACTCGAGACGGATTTCTCCGTCGAGGACCGGCTGATTCAACCGATTATTCTCACGGATGTGACTCATGACATGGACGTGATGCAGCAGGAAACGTTCGGTCCCGTGGTCGGGGTCGTGCCGTTCGACAGCGACCGAGAAGCGGTGCGTCTGGCGAATGATTCCCGGTATGGTCTGAATGCCAGTATATTCAGCGCCGACACGGATCGGGCCCGTCGGATCGCTTCGCGTCTCGACGTCGGATCCTGCTTTATCAACAACGTGATCACGAACGTGGGCAATCCCTCACTTCCGTTCGGCGGAAACAAAGCGTCGGGTCTCGGCCGGTATCACGGTCCGGAAGGGCTGTATGCGTTCACGAAAACCACCTCCGTCATGACAGACGGCTTTCCCATGGAGCAGGAAATCAACTGGTTTCCGTACACCCGCTCCTTTTACGAAAACCTGAAAGAAATGATCCGGCTCCGGTTCGGGGACCACTCTTTTCCGGAACAGGTCCGTCGCGGAATTTTGCTTGTTCGAACCATTCTTTTCGAAGGACTCCGGTGACCGACCCTGCAACCAAAATAGCCGTAATCGGTGGAGGCCTCGGAGGGATTTCGGCGGCTGTGTCCCTCGCCGCCCACGGATTTGACGTGGAACTGTTCGAGAAAAATGACCACCTGGGCGGGAAGCTGAACGTCCACGAGGAGCAGGGGTTTTCCTTTGACCTCGGGCCCTCGATTCTGACGCTTCCCCGATTTTTTGAATCGCTTTTCGAGCGGGCTGGCGAGGACCTGCATGAACACGTCACGCTCCAGGAGCTGGAACTGCAGTGGCGCGCGTTTTTCGAAGACGATACGACCGTCGACCTCTACTCCGACCTGCAACAAACTCAACAGAAGAACGAATACGTTACGGCCGGGGACGCCGAACAGATCCGGGCCTTTCTCGACTACTCACAGGGCCTATACGAGAAGGCGGAGCACGGGTATTTCGAAGAAGGCCTCGATACCGTCTGGGATTTTCTCTTTCATTACGGACCGCTCGCCTTTTATGGATTTGATTATTTCTCGACGGTCCATGAAGGAGTGAGCCGACACATCGACGATACGAAACTTCAGTACCTGTTTGACTTTTTTATCAAGTACGTGGGATCGTCCCCGTACGACGCTCCCGCGATGCTGAACCTGCTTCCCCACGTACAGCAGGAGTTTGGGCTCTGGTACGTGGACGGTGGTCTGTACAACCTGGCGCGAGCCCTCCGGACCCTCCTCGATCGCGCGGGGGTCCAGCTGCACCTGAACACCGAGGTCAAGA
>CAZSFH010000220.1:3101-4781 GCA_964606115.1 uncultured Planctomycetia bacterium
AAACATAAAGGAGTCCGGTAGATCCCGGGAGTTAATCGACGAATCGATAGGTAGAAGCAAGACGTTACTGTCAGGGAAACGGGAACCCGACGAAAAAGTGGAAAAACTGGAAACCGAGGGAAACCTTGTGACCGGCATCCGCCTGGGAGACGGGTCGACGCGAAAAGCGGATTACGTGGTGTCGAACATGGAGGTCATTCCGTGTTACCGGCATCTCCTGGACCAGGACGTTCCCCTTCTCGAATCGTACGACGAGTGGTATGAACCGTCCTGCTCCGGTCTGGTGATGCACCTTGGCGTGGATCGACGGTACGATATGCTCGAACATCATAATTTTTTCTTTTCCCGGGATCCCTCGACCCACTTTGATCAGGTTTTTCAGCAATACGAGCTGCCGGACGACCCGACCATCTACCTTGTCGCACCCGCGCAGACGGACGAGGCACTTGCTCCGGACGGCTGCGAGAACCTGAAGATTCTTCCGCACATTCCACACATGGATGAGGACGGGGATTTTTCCCGAGATGCGTACGATGATTTTGAAAACCGCCTCCTGAAGAAACTTGAACGGATGGGACTCACCGACCTGCGTGACCACATCGTCGTGGAGAAAACTCTTTATCCAAAAGACCTGCAGCAGATGTACTATTCGAATAAAGGGGCCATTTACGGCGTCGTCTCCGACAAGGACCAGAACAGTGCACTGAAAGCGCCAAAAGAGAGTGAGGTGCTGAACCGATTGTATTTTACCGGAGGAACCGTAAACCCCGGAGCGGGAATGCCCATGGTCACCCTGTGCGGTCAACTCGTGGCGGATCAGATTCGGGATCAACATCCATGAGCGAGGAGCCCCCTGAATCGATGCCGGAACGAAGCGAACGGATCTTCCGGTTTTTCCGGCATTACAACAACTGGTATCTCGGACGATCCTTTCACACTCTGCGGATCCTGCAAGGACACGAACCACCGGAAGACCATCAACCATCGATCTTTTATTTGAATCATCCCGGCTGGTGGGACCCGCTGGTCTGTATTAAACTCATTGATCTCTTCTGGCCGGACGGTGCTCATTACGCACCGATTGAACAAAAACAGCTCCAGGACTACTGGATTTTCAATTATCTCGGTTTCATCGGCGTCCAGCCCGGCTCGCCTGCGTCCACCCGCGCGTTTCTTCGGGTGGCCGATCGTCTCCTGGATCAGGAATCCAGTTCCATCTGGATGACCCCGCAGGGGGGCTTCGCGGACCCGGCGGACCGCCCGCTGAATTTTATGAACGGTCTGGGACACCTCGCGGCTCACCGGGACTCGGACACGTGCGTGCCGGTGGCCATCCATTATTCGTTCTGGGAACAACCCAAGCCGGAGATCCTGACGGCGTTTGGACGACCGATTCCGCTCGACCAAGAGGGACTCGACCGTACGGAGTGGACCTCTCTCCTCGAGGATCGGCTGGAATCCGTCCTGGATCCGCTTCTGGACGCCAACCGGGAGCGACGGAAGGACCGGTTTCGCATCCTCTACCGGGGCTCCTCGATATTCACTGAAACCTGGCGTTATTTCTGCTCTTCGTCCCTTCTCTCCTGAATGTTCAAATTGACGATCTGCGTCCTGGCACTGGCGTTTGTTCCCCCTTTCTCTGGACGGTGAATATGTTTTCTTTTCACGATCCGGCGGCAG
>CAZSFH010000221.1:0-4780 GCA_964606115.1 uncultured Planctomycetia bacterium
TATACATTGATCCTCCATATAATACGGGGAAAGACTTTATATATCCGGATAACTACGTAGATCCCCTTGACGTATATCTTAGGCTCACGGGGCAGACAGACGAGGAGGGGAACTTACTGGTTTCCAGGCCAGAGACAACAGGCAGGTATCATTCAGCGTGGTTATCAATGATGTATCCTCGGCTGTTTTATGCACGGCAGCTGCTGCGTGAGGATGGGGCTATATTTGTACATATTGATGATCGTGAGATATACAATCTGCGGTTCATTATGAACGAAATCTTTGGTGAAGAGAATCATCTTGCTACATTTGTCTGGATCAACGAAGGGAATATCGACAATCAGAGTAAGATCAAGAGAAAGCATGAATATATTGTCGTCTATTGCCGTAATGAACGCTCTTTTCCACATCCACCAGTTGTAGACCCCAACATCCCGACTCATAGTAAACTATTCAAGTCTTCTATTGAGAATACTATCATAAAGAATGGTGACGCCAACCCTATTTCTGAGATTGAGATACCGAAAGGATTTCCTGCTGAAATTGATGACGCAGTTATACAGCCTTCTGAAGATGAGTCATTTTGGCCCAAGATCAGTGAACCAATAGTTATAAAGGATGGTGAGGTTCAGAACAATATAGGCATGCGAAGTGGTTGGAGTTCGAAGAATCTGCTCGAGCAATTCATCAATAATGATTTCTCACCTATAGTGGACTCAAAAGGCCAGCGGACGACATTCTACCTTACCGATGAGGGTGCGATTTACGTCAGGAAGCGAAGAACAGAGAATCAGAGCCATGTACTATCCGTACTTCAGGGTATGGGTACTGTCCAGGGAGAGAGCACCAAACTTGAATCAATGGACATCATATTCGACTATCCTAAGCCTACGGAGTTAATCAAATATCTGGTTGAGGTTGGTAGTTCGTCAGATGATTTGATACTTGATTTCTTCGCAGGCTCATGCCCACTTGCAGAAGCGGTCTATGAGCTAAATCATGAAAGCCAAGACAGTCATCGCCGGTTCATCCTTGTACAGCTTCCTGAGCCTATTGATGAGTCAGCGGCTGCTAGAGAGCAGGGCCTTGAATCAGTTGCGGATATTGGCAAGGCACGGATCCACAAGGTAATTGATCGTTACACTACCAATGGGAATGAGGAGCTGCAGTTCGGAGAAGATGGCAGTGGAGGAGATTATGGAGTTCGCATCTTTGAACTGGCATCGAGTAATTATCAGAGCTGGACTGGTTCAAATGAAAGTGATGCAGATGCTCTCGCGGAGAGAATGGAGTCACTACTGGATCCATTGAAACCCGGTTGGTCATCTGAAGCTGTGATATTCGAGCTTCTGATGAAAGAGGGCCTGAGCCTTACGAGTCGAATAAACACAGTTGATGATACTGAAGCTAACACCATCTATAGAGTTTCCGACCGTGATCAGGAACGCGCACTATTCATATGTCTGGATAACCAACTTGATGAATCAACTCCTCAGTCGATCGGGCTGGAGGAAAATGATCTGTTCATCTGCAGAGACATTGCGCTATCAGATGAGCTGGCAGCCAACTTGGCACTTCAGTGTCGCCTGAAGACAATCTGATTACACAGACAATGAGATTCCAATTCGATCCTAACTACGAGTATCAATTAGATGCCATAACGGCTGTAACAGGACTCTTCGATGGACAAGTCCGCATCCGCCCACAGATGGAGTTCGCCAGCTCTGGCGATTCCACTCTGTCGGCATTCCCCAACAAGCTCGATCTGTCACACGATGACCTTCTCTCGAATCTCAGATCAGTGCAACAGGATGATGGCATATCAACGGATAATCACCTTGAGATGATTGAAGGCAGCGTCGAGACGATTGCTGGCCTGCAGGAGGTACAGTTTCCCAATTTCTCGGTTGAGATGGAAACCGGAACGGGGAAGACATATGTTTATTTGAGGACCATTCTTGAACTGAGTCAGCGCTACGGCATGAGAAAGTTCATCATCGTGGTTCCATCAGTTGCGATTCGTGAGGGCGTGCTCAAGACATTGCGGATAACGCAGGAGCACTTCCGGCGGCTCTATGACAACCCAAACTACTGTTTCTATGTGTATGACTCGGCAGACTTGACACAAGTGCGCCAGTTCGCGCTTTCTGATGCAGTCGAGATCATGGTCATGACGATCGATTCATTCAACAAAGCTGAGAACGTCATTCGGCAGCGCACTGATCGATTGCAGGGAGAAACCCCGCTTCATTACATCCAGGCAGCTCGTCCGATTCTCGTATTAGATGAACCACAGAATATGGAGAGTTCGAAAAGTATTGAAGCTCTGTTGACACTTAATCCCCTATTTGCCTTGAGGTACAGTGCTACTCACCGTCATCCGTACAACATGGTCTATAGGCTATTGCCGGCAGAAGCATATCAACAAGGTTTGGTCAAGAAGATCGAAGTCGCATCTGTTGTCCGTGAGCATGCTGTGCAGCAGCCCTATATTCAGGTCCAAGATGTACAGAGTAAAAAGACGCGCATTTCAGCGAAGCTGAAGGTCTATCAACTGACAACCCAAGGTACGGTGAAGGCAAGCACGGTTAGTGTTCAACCAGGCGATTCGCTGGGTCGGAAGACCCGTCTTCCTGACTATGAGCGTTTTCTCGTTGATGAGATCAATCCCGGTGGTGGATACATCCGCTTTTCGCCAGCCAATATCGAACTGTCCATCGGTGAGGAAATCGGAGCAGATAAGGATGCGGTATTCCAAGCACAGATTGAGAGTACGATTGAGGAACACTTCCGCAAGCAATCCAGACTAAGGGAATATGGGATAAAAGTCCTTTCACTCTTCTTCATTGATCGAGTCGACAATTACGCTCCAGACGACGGGATTATCCGGGAGCTCTTCAATGAGGCATTCAATCGGCTTAAGACAAGTTATCCAGAGTGGAGTGATGTGGATCCCGAAGCAGTTCAGGGGGCCTACTTCGCTCGTAAACGGCGCAAGACGGGGGATATCGAGCTGCTAGACTCGAAGACCGGAGAGTCTGAAGACGACCGTGAAGCCTATGACCTCATCATGCGCGATAAAGAGTCGCTTCTGAGTTTTCCCAGCGAAGACGATAGCGAAGAGGAACAACGGAAGAAACAAGTGTGCTTCATCTTCTCACATTCCGCGTTGCGGGAAGGCTGGGATAATCCGAATGTCTTTCAGATCTGCACGCTCAATCAGACCGTCTCTCCGATCCGCAAGCGGCAAGAAGTCGGTCGCGGAGTGCGCCTAGCAGTAGATCAATCTGGGAATCGGATTGAAGACGAGCGAGTGAACATTTTGACCATCATCGCGAACGAGAGCTATCGAGACTATGTTGAACAATATCAGCACGAGATCGCCAGCGAGTATGAAGATGAGATCTCGGCGCGTTATGGGAAGCCAGTTGCTGAACTTACTGAAGAAGAGCGTCGGCGTGTCGAAGCGGAGTATGGCGAAGGAATCTTGCCACCTCCACCACGAGAAGCAGGAAAGGGGCGAGCTCACCTTCAGAAGGAGCGGGCCCTGAGCCCAGCGTTCAAGGAGCTGTGGGAACGAATTAAGCACAAGACTCGCTACTCTGTTGAAATTGACACGCAAGCACTGATTGATGAAACAATTCCTGAGTTGGAGAAACTTCAGATTTCCAACCCCCAATTAGCTCTGACGAAGGCGGTCGTCACTGTCGATGACGAAGGCGTGTTTGAGGCCATGCAACTGAGCGGGACGAAGACGGCCGTTGATCTCAGTGGACGGTACCCGCTTCCCAATCTGGTGGAGCTCATGATGAACCTTCTAGAACACACATCGCCACCAGTTAGATTGACACGCCGGACACTTCTGGAGCTTTTCAAAAGGGTTGAGAACAGGCAGCAAGCGATTGATAATCCGCAAGAGTGGGCGAGTGAGGCAGTTCGGATCCTGAAGGAAAAACTTGCTGATCATCTTGTTCGCGGTATCAAATACGAGAAGATTAACGATCATTATCAGATGCAACAGATTCTGGAAGAGGAGGAGAAGGAGCTGTTCAGCCAGCATATTGTACGGCTAGATCCTGGAGAGAGCAAAACGATTTATGATGCAGTCCCTTGTGACTCAGAGGTAGAGGAATCCTTCGTAAGAGCCTTAGAGGCTCGGGAAGATGTCAAGCTCTATCTGAAGCTTCCGTCATGGTTCACCGTGCCGACACCTGTAGGAGAGTATCAACCTGATTGGGCTATCGTCTTTGAAGAACTAGATGAGATCGCATCTCCCCAGATCTACTTTGTCGCGGAAACAAAGGGTTCAACAAGCCTTGATGAACTACGCCCACGTGAACAGCGCAAGATACTTTGTGGGGCTGCTCATTTTGGATCTACGCAGTATCAGAAACAAGGTGCGTTAGAGAATGTTGATTTCCGGGTGGTGACATCTGGCAGTGAGCTTCCATAATCAACTCATCTCCCGATGCAACGCGATGCTCGCCACGGTCCAATCCGGCCTCTCCCGCACATGATGCAGCGACGCCGGATAGACCGTGAACTCGCCCCATTCGTCGTTCACCCGGTCCATGGCGGCCAGGACGCGCTCGCGGGTCCACTCATGAGCCGTGGCGCTCCAGATTACGCCTCACTCGAGGCAGAGTGAGTCCTCAGTATAGACAAGGCATTTCACAGTGGTCCAGCCACAAAGCTCTTGGTTCCAGACATAGGGCGACTGCTGAAATCCTTGACCCAGCCGGCCGCAGCGATTCATGCTAGAAGTTGTTGGTCTTCGCTA
>CAZSFH010000222.1:0-4668 GCA_964606115.1 uncultured Planctomycetia bacterium
AACCCACGACCTCTACAATGCCATTGTAGCGCTCTCCCTGCTGAGCTAATGCCCCAGCACTTTCTTTATTATTGAACGGCGCTGGACGTTTTTCAACCGAATAGGACTCCACCTGAAAGGGGGATTTTGAACCGTTCCTCACAGGGTCGAACTCAACATCTCGGTGAGATTCCTTCAAAAAACCGGCAAAAGAAGCGATACGGTCAAGAGAAATCCGGTGCTACCCCTTCTTCGAATGGATTTTCTTCAGGATCATGTTCCGTTTCCCGGAGTTGAACCCCCCGTTTGAAATACCGGAAAGTATTTCTATAATATAATCGAGACTAAAAAGATTGTAAGCACTTTCCGTCCCTCCCTTTGCCTTGTGGAAGGCGAAATCGTCAGATTTCGCCTTCCATTTTTTTTTCGCACCATGTCTTCGGAATCCCCGGTTCATTCCTTTTTAGACCTCATCTGAAAAGTGGGTGTGCACTCCGTGAGCCCACAGCGGACGTTCTCCACGGAATTTTAAGAAGCACTCTGATCGATCAGGAGCTTCCGCTTTCAACTGATGAGCTATATTCTATTGAAGCTGGGGCTCACGAACCCACGATTTCAACTCTTCTTCCAGCGATGCTAAATCTTTTCCGAGCATACGTACCAGCACCCCCGGGTTGGTCGGCCCGGTCTTTTTCTCATGCTCAAAATACGCCCAGAAAGCATCCGGATATTTGCTGAGCAGAAAGAAAACGAGCAAAGTGGATTGGCGATAATAAATCGCATTATTGGCACTTCGGAATTTTTTTTCCTTCACGTTGATAAATTCTTTCAGGGGAATGAGCTCCATAGAACGGAATCCGGAATCCCGAAAGGGTGAAATCATCTCGTCGATAACAGTCTCCCGGGGAATCCCCCATTCAACCGAACCGTCAGGCCGTTCGATTTCCTGATAATGCTCAAAAACCGAGGCGAGACCTTCATTCAACCAGGGACTCCAGCGAGGAGATTTATTACGGGTTCCGCTCTGAAGAAAATAGTGGACCGCTTCGTGACGAATCGCATTTTTTAAATCCTCACGATCCGGTGTCATGGTAAGAGCGATCGCCTGATCGGATTGATCGTAGAAACCGGCGTTATGCGGAAGAGATGTGTGATACTTCGTTTCAAAATATTCCGACATCTCCGACCGGTTGCGGAACAGGTGAATTCGCAGGCGCCGGTTGTTAGAAAAATTGAGCCTTCCACGAAATCTTTCGCGAAAGGCTTTCTCGTAATCCCGGAATGTCTTCCAGATCTCCCGGGTCTGCTCTTCTTCCGGAGCATAAACCACCAGGTTTTCCCGGTCGTACGACACCATGCCGAGGTTCTGTCGGATGACATACTTGCGGATGGATGGTAAAAACAGATACATCGCAAACAGAATCAGAAAAACCGGGCCGAGCAGTACGGTCGCTTTTTTAGCGAGAGTTTTTTTGGAATGGATCATAGAATTCGTCGTCATTGAGCTGTTGACTGGCGTCTTCGAGAATTTTTCGCTCCTCATCGGTCAGGCTGTTAATGCCGTTCTCATGAATTTTGTCGAGGATGTCATCAATTTCCTCATGATGCTTCCGATCCAGAGAAGAGGGGGGATCCGGCGCCGAAACTCCGGTTGACCCTTCCCCGTAATCCTCCTCCGAGACGATTTCATCAAGAAACCGATCGATTTCGGTGTGATATAGAAAATAGATGAAACCGAACGCTGCCCCGGCCAGGTGCGGGACGGTTCTCGCAATGCTCGTGTAACCATCCTGGAACAGAATGAATACATCCATTCCAATAAACAACCAGATCATGTATTTCATCTTCACCGGTAGCACAAAAAACAGGAGCACGGGCATGTTTGGCCGGGACATGGCCGATGCCACCAGTACGGCCAGGACCGGACCCATAGCACCGAGCACGGTATTGCTTGCGGTCCGAAAAAGGGAAGCCACCGGAACGTACACGAGTGCGGCAAACACTCCGGCCGAGAAAAAAAACAGCAGATATTTCGTTCGCCCCCAGCGCGATTCAAGAAGGGGTCCGAAAAAAAACAGACCGATCAGGTTAAAAATCAGAATCCACAAGCCCCAGTTCTCCGGCAGAGGATGGAAAAACATGTATGTAAACGGCTGCCAGACACTAAATTGATACACCACCGCGTCCGGTTCCAGCCCCAGATAACTATTGACCGGAAGTCCAAATCCCCTGATCATGATCATCTGAACGACATAGATCCCGACCAGCAGTATCATCAATATTTTGTTTCCGGTCAGACCCCCGGATTGCCCGAACGTCTGGCGACCGGGCGTGTAGGGATCCTGCATGTAATCTCGGTCCAGAACCATATTTGTCGATGTTGAATCTAGCGGCCGGAAAAGTGAATGCGTTTTCATTATATAATTCCGGCACCTCAATTTCTATATTTTTGACAGGCACATTCCGGTCGATTCGTATCCGGTTGACTTTACCCGCCATTCGGCATTGAATATACATCATACTGTTCGTCCGGATCAGCAATGCGTTTGTGTTCACCATCGATCACTCGCTCTGGCTTTTGGGAAACTGTCGAAAAATAAGACCATGACCGAAACGATTGATATTTCTCATCTTTCCGACTATTACGGCGAAGAGGTCAAAATTCAGGGGTGGATCTATAATACCCGTTCAAGTGGAAAAATAAATTTTACGCTTGTACGTGACGGATCCGGAATCGTCCAGTGTATCTCGAAGGAAGGCGAGGTACCTGACGAGGTCTTCGAACAGGCGGATTCCCTTCCCCAGGAAACCGCGGTGGCGGTCCGTGGCGTGGTTGAGGAAGACGAACGGGCACCGGGCGGGGCCGAATTGATCCTCACCGACCTTGAGGTCATACACGAACCCGAGGAGCAGTATCCGATTACCCCGAAGGATCACGGCGTCGACTTTCTGATGAACCACCGCCATCTATGGCTTCGTTCGTCCACCCAGAACGCCCAGCTGCGGGTACGCTGGCAGCTAATACGAGCCATCCGGGAATTTTTTGACAACCGCGAGTTCGTCATGATGGATGCTCCTATTTTAACGCCTGCCGCTTGTGAGGGAACCACCACCCTGTTCGACGTGGATTATTTTGGCGAAACGGCATTTCTCTCTCAGAGTGGGCAGCTTTACGGAGAGGCCGGTGCTCTCGCGTTTAAAAAATGCTACGTGTTCGGTCCGACCTTCCGCGCGGAAAAATCGGATACCCGCCGGCATCTGACGGAATTCTGGATGGTCGAACCCGAAGTGGCCTTTGCCGACCTCGACGACATTATGGAACTGGCGGAAGAGTTCGTCTCCAGCATCATTCAAACGACACTGGATCGAGCTGAACAGGAACTGATATCACTCGACCGTGACACCTCGACACTGGAAGGCATTGAACCTCCTTTTCCCCGGATCTCGTACACGGAAGCAGTGGAGTGGCTGCAGGATGAAGGATTCGATATGGAATGGGGAGAGGATTTCGGATCGCCCGAGGAAACGGCTCTCTCGGAGCGATACGAGAAACCGGTACTGATTCACCGGTTTCCGATGGAATGCAAGGCCTTCTACATGAAACCGGATCCCGACGATGAAGATCTCGCCCTCTGCGTGGACATGATTGCCCCGGAAGGAGTGGGCGAAATTATTGGTGGCGGACAACGTGAAGACGAGCTGGATGCCCTCGAACAAAAAATTGAAGAACACGACCTGCCCCGCAAGGCGTTTGAATGGTACCTGGACCTGCGAAAATACGGATCCGTCCCTCATGCCGGGTTTGGATTGGGGCTCGAACGAACGGTCGCCTGGCTCTGCGGGACCCATCACGTGCGGGAGACAATTCCTTTTCCGCGTCAGCTGAACCGGCTTTATCCCTGATCGTGTTCCCGGAACTTTTTCAGTACCGGCATCTCCTCGAGATCCTCTTCGCTCAAGAGCTCCCAATAAATACCCTCCGGACGTTCCATCCCGTCTCCCATGTCGATCTCGCGTTCAGGCGTGAAAATCCGATTCATCGGCACGTCATGTGAATCGGTCGAAAAGGAATCTAACAACTGAATTTCGTGCACGGTTGTAAACACGGAGGGGTCATGGTCCGCCACTTCCCGGAGGATCCCATATTCCAGATCACTGAATCCTTCGCCTTTGCCGATTCGTCCTCCCGTTTCCGATACGGCGACGGATCCACAGACCACCAGATCGACGTCCTCAAGTACCTCCGGGGGGACGGTTTCTCCGAATTCGGACATCCCATTCAGTGTCGTGGCGCTTGAGATCTGTTCCGTTCGCAGATCCGTACCGGAGATACGCAGAAATCCTCCTTTCAGACGAGGCGTGGGGACGAGGAGAGTTTTATCGTCCCGCAATACCTGTTCCCGAACCGGTTTCTGAGGAGCGTCCGGATTCACCTTGATACAATCGGCTTTCCTATAAACCCGGGTCTCACACAACCGTTCCGCCGCTTCCTCCGCTCCTTCGAAATTAGGAATGCGACCTTCAATCGGAAACGGAAAACGAGCTTTTCCTTCCTTGCTCAATTTCGTCCAGATTCGTTCTCGAATCTCCTGTTTCGTATTCATTATGATCTTCCAAAAAATCCACGAGTCCGTTAGTTAGACCGGATCTGAAAAGGGGGCGCGTACTCAGCGTCCGATTTTTGGGGCA
>CAZSFH010000223.1:0-4632 GCA_964606115.1 uncultured Planctomycetia bacterium
GCAACATATTCAAAAAGCAACATTTAGTTGCTTTTTGAAATGAACAATTACTACGTAATTGAGGAGAAAATCCGTGCTTTCCGGCCAAAATACGGCCCGTCCCGTACGGGATGAGCGCTCAGCGGACGCTCTGCTGTGTCATTTATCCTCAAAAACCCGCTAAAAATGGGGTTTCTTCGTCAAAATTCCGTGCAGACCGTCCGCTGAGGACTCACTGAGTGTACGCCACCTTTTCAGATGAGGTCTAGGTAGAAGAATACGTTTTACCGGAACAGCGTTTATATTAGTATGAACTATCGAAATCAATCAAAAATGGAATGGCCAGAAAGGGGCCGGAACCCCTCCGTGAACGCGGGGTTCCGCATCACAGGAATTATTTCATGTTTCAGTGCACCGCAAATCGATTCGATGAATCAGGAAACCAATCCGCTTTCAAAACCGACGATCAACCGTTCGGAAACTAATGAGGAGGACGATCTCCTTTGCAAAAAAGCACGCCAGTTCATCCGAATGCGATGGGGGGCCGCGGCAACCGGTATCTTCTGTATCTACCTTGCGTTCGATGTGTTTTCTTTCCTTTCGGAAACGGCCCTGTATCCTCTTCTGGGGATGATCGGAGGGGTGATTTTGTTCAACCTCGCTTCCCTCTGGATGCTCAACACACAGCCCGTCAAAATTCGTAATCAATTGATGATTCAGGTTGTAGGAGACCTATTCCTGCTTACCGGATTGCTTCATTTTTCCGGCGGCGTGGAAAATCCGTTTCTGTACCTGTATTTGATACATGTGATTCTGGCCAGCATATTATTTAGACAACCGAAGGCATGGACGATATCCGGCCTGTCCATTCTTCTGGCTACCCTGATGACAGCGGGAGAATATGCCGGCCTGATTGCACATTATGACTTGACGTACCTGGCCCACGAATCGGGCGTCAATCCGGCCACCAATCCAAATTTTGCCGGAGCAACGATTCTGACACTTTCTCTGTTGATTGTGCTGCTTACGTATTTTACCACGGCGGTGATGGAGGAACTCCGATCCAGCCGGAAAAAAGCGGTGGATCGGGAACAAACCGTTTCTCGGGAAAAGAAAAAATTCGAAACGGTGCTGAAGGCGCTTGGTGCCGGTGTAATGCTTTACGACGAGGACCTGAATCTCGTATGGAACAATCAGAAGGTGGAAGAGTGGTTTCCCGAAACGTCGTTTGAAACGGGACGTTCCTGTCCGTTTCTTCACGATGCGAATTGTACACTACGTGTCGATCGTTCCGGTTCCCGGGAGGAGCCGGAACCGGATGCGGATGAACCCCGGACTGAAGCGTGTCGTCGATGCAATGCCCTGGATTCGTTTCAGGAGGGAGAACGTTCGGAGCGTGAACAGATTTACGTTACGCCGGACGGGACGAAAAAATACTTTCAGTTTATCGGGTACCCGATTCAGAACGAAGGTGGTGAGGTTGAACGGGTCGTCGAATTAATTCATGACGTAACGGAACGGAAACGGATGGAAGAGCAAATCGAACACCGGGAACGGATGTCCACGCTGGGGCGTCTCGCGTCGGGCATCACGCATGAAATCGGAAATCCCCTTTCGTCCATTTCCGCCCGGCTCCGGCGGATGAAACAGAAAACGGAGGAGGAATTTACAAAAGAAACGGCGGAATTTCTATCGGAGCAGATCAGCCGTCTGAACCGGCTGATTCGAGATATTTCCTCGTTCGCCCAATCGTCAGCCCCCGCCTGGGAACCATGCCGTCCGGAACACCTTATTGAGGAAACGGTTCGTTTGCTGGAGATGGATAAAAACAGTAATAACGTGGAAATTGAGACGGATGTACCTTCGGACGTACCTCATTTCCTTGCCTCGCGGGACCAGCTCAATCAAATTTTTTTGAACCTTGGATTGAACGCGCTTGAAGCGATGCCCGACGGTGGAACCTTGACCATTTCCGTGTCGTACGAAGAAGAGGAGATTCAATTTTCCTTCGCGGATACCGGCAAAGGAATTCCACCGGATCTGCAATCCGAAATTTTCACCCCGTATTTTTCGACGGAGGACGTGGAGGAAGGAACGGGACTCGGCTTATCGATTGTGGACACGCTGGTGCAGGCGCATGGAGGAGAGGTGAACGTCAGCAGTGTTCCGGGCGAAGGGTCGACGTTTACCGTTCGGATACCGTATCATGATCCCTCCTCGTCCAATCGATCCGCATCTACGAATCAAACATCCGTAATCGAATCATCATGAAGATATTAATCATCGACGACGAAGAGTTGTTTCGAGAAGACACCGCGGAATTGCTGCGTGACCAATCACATACCGTGGAAACCGCGGAGGACGGAGAAACGGGCGTCGAATTGGCCCAATCGTTCAAGCCGGACGTGATTCTGTGTGACATCGTGATGCCGGGCATGGACGGAATCGAGGTGGTACGTGAAGTCAACGACCTGCTTCCGGAAACCAAAATCTTCATGGTCACCGCTCACGGAACCCTGGACACGGCGATTGAAGCCTTCCGAAAAGGTGCGTACGACTATTTGATGAAACCGGTGGACTTCGAGGAACTGTTTGAAAAACTGGATCGCATTAAAAACGAAGAGCAGCTGCGCAGCGAGGTGGAAGATCTCCGGGAGGAAGTGGCGGAGGGATTTGATTCAAGCGAGATTGTCGGTACAAGCGAGGAAATGAAAAATGTCTATCGCCTGATTGAAAAGGTAGCCCCAACGGACGCGAACGTGCTCATCCAGGGCGAAAGCGGAACGGGAAAAGAACTAGTGGCACGGGCGATTCACAATCAGAAATTTGATGCAGGAAAACGGTTTGTTGCTGTGAACTGCGCAGCTCTTTCAGATACGTTACTGGAATCCGAACTCTTCGGTCACGTGGAAGGGGCCTTTACCGGGGCGACCGAGGACAAACAGGGATTGTTCGAAGCCGCGGACGAAGGAACTCTTTTCCTGGATGAAATCTCGGCCATGCCCGAAAACCTCCAGAGCAAACTTCTCCGGGCCATTGAAAACGAAGAAATCACCCGGGTCGGCGACACGGAACCGATCGAGGTTTCACCCCGTATCATTTCCGCAAGCAATCAGAACTGCAAACAGCTTGTTGAGAAGGGCAAGTTTCGGGAGGACCTGTTTTTTCGGTTGAAAGTGATGGAAATCAATATCCCACCGCTTCGCGATCGCAAAGAGGACCTCCCGCCCCTCATCGATCATTTCATTGAGCACTTCAATGAAGAGATGAATAAACAGATCGACGGAATTGACGAAGAGGCGCTTCAGAAACTGATGATGTACTCCTGGCCGGGAAACGTCCGGGAACTGCGCAACGTGATCGAGCGTGCGGTGATTCTTCGTGAACAGGGAATGTTAAAAACCGAGGACCTCCCGCCCGAGATCTGGGAAGGAACGGAGGAAGAGGGACCGGGTGAAACGTTAAAAGAGGTCGTGGAAAGCTTTGAGCAATCGTATATCAAATCTGTGCTTCAGCAGGTGGATGGAAACCGGGGAAAGGCGGCGGACCGATTGGGTATTGATCGGTCTACCCTCTACAGGAAACTGCAGGAAAACGAAGAGTGAAGAACTCGCGGGTCAAGCCTTTACGATTCAAACACGGTTACCCAATTCGTTTGTAAATCGATCAATCAATGTTTCCTGTTCCTCCTCGTCCAGGTATTGATCAAACATCGGGTACAGGATCTTTTCTTCCTTCGTAAAATGGGTTTTCAGGGAAGAGAGTAACGTTTCTTCTTCCTGCTGCGTATCGGGATCTCGCGATTTCAACTTCTCAATGATCGCGTCGATCTGCTCCTGGAATCCGTGCTGTTCTCGCTTCAGAAAATCATTGAGATCTTCCTGTTTGTCATCATCCACCTTTTCCTGAAGACAGGGAAGAAGGACCGAACCCACCCATTTCCCGTGTCGTTTCAACTCCTCGTTAAATCGCCTGATACGTTTCTTTCGTTGTGTAATCTCCTCGTCGTTCAGCTCCCGGAACTCCCGAAAGAGCCCGAGCAATCGACCGTGATCATTTGCGAGAAATGTAGAGATGGATTGCGTCATCGGGAAACGAGTAGATTGTATTTTGTTTTGTGATGTACCATAAAAAGAAGAATCGATGTTAGCAATCGATCCATCGCCGGGCCATTTATTCACGAACAAAACGAACCCGATTGAATATTGGAAGGTGCAAACTGTATGCCAACTACCTTCACAGACGTACAATTACCCGTTCTCAGGGGGTTATCAAACCAATCTGTCGAAACAAACGAACAATTTGTCCCGGATCACCCATTGCAATTATGCAACAGAGAAAAAGCATCGTATTGCAAATTTACTGTGAGCAAGAGTAGTTATGGATGTGATTGTTTCTACGTATTTGGGTTACGTTATCCTAAAATGACTTTACCATATTCGATATTTATTTATCAATTGCTTTTAGCATCCCCCTGCCAGGGCCAAAAATCAACTATACGGGGGCATTGAAGTTCCCAGATCATTCCCGAAGGTTCGTTAACCCCTTCATGGGAGTCAGTCTTCTCCGCCTTAAACCATCCGGCGGGGACGAAGTCGACGTTATCCTGGAATTCGTGGGCCGGACAGGTTTCGTCCGGGCTGATTTCGAACA
>CAZSFH010000224.1:0-4537 GCA_964606115.1 uncultured Planctomycetia bacterium
CACGCTCGGCGTATAGCGAAAACGGACCGTCCGCCTGAATGTTCACATTTTTCGTACCCGCTGTGGAAAGGATCTTTACCTGGATTTGATCCCCTTTCTGGAGATCCGTCAGAAGAGCATGCAAGTGACAGGAAGATTCCCGGTGGCCTTCCGCCATCCGGATGTAAGACGATTCACCCACGCCGATTTTTTGACGGATATCATTCACGTATAGCATGGAGCGAATGGCGGATCGGACTCTGTTGTTCTGGTCCGTTCGCTTGATCGGAAGGGTCCAGGCGACAAAATAATCACCGGGTCGGTTCACCGTAAATTTGCGTGTGGCTCCTCGCTGGATGGGAGTATCATAAATTCCGGATTCCGGTTCCACGTCCGGGTCATCAATCGGGTGAGCTCCACGTCCTACGGTAAAGAGATTGGTGGAATTCGAAGGGATATCATACGTCGAAAACCCCGCGGGAGTGGGGGTGGAAACGTTAAAGTTCGTTTTTCCCCAGGGTAAATCGACCACGCCGGAATAAGTCTTGAGTGTTGTTCCCCTCAGCAGGGCGTGGCCTCGTTTGGGCAACGATGTGCTGGAGGAGGGGGACGCCTTATTTCCCTTTGAGGACGTCTCCTCTGAGGGTACGTTCGAATTGGTTTTTTTACTCTTTTTTTCGGTGGTGTGTGTGTCGGAATCTTCGGACGATTCCCGGTCACAGGAAAGAAGGAATCCGGATAGAACGAAGGCAAAAAAAAGAACTAACAGAGCGTTTCTCATCCTATGTGCGTGGGGTGACGAGATGAATTTAGAGATAACCGGAGGATTTCGTTAACATATCAAAGATTTCGGATCAATATCCAGTTTCAGCTGAGACGAGACGAATAACGGGGGATCAACGAAACGGGCCCGACGATCAAGTTTTTGATTCTGGAAATTTCGATGTTCAGGTCATAAGATAAAACAGGATCTTCACCACGCAAGGATGCTGGAGATCTCGGGATGGTGGGTCCGTTTTTTGAACGGACACCCGTTACGTTTATACATTTGCTCCTCCATTGAAGCATCCCGCCGGGGCTTCTCGACAGGGGAGATTTTTTCTAAGAGGTGTCCGGCTTTTATTATCGATTTGATGTTGTCCGGAACAGACTGAACTTTACGTATTCGTTCTGTTTGCAGTTGGCAGTCAAACAATCATGTTTGATCGTAAACACATTCTGACATATCTGCTTGTTTTCTCCGTGTCACTTCTTGTCGGTTCTTCCGCCGAGGCGCGTCCGAAGCCCATGGAGATTGGAAAAAAAGCCCCTTCCTTTACCCTGAAAGGGGTGGACGGAAAAAAACATTCGCTGAGCGATTATTCGGACGCGAAGGTGCTGGCGATCATCTTTACCTGTAACCACTGTCCCACCGCCCAGGCGTACGAGGAACGTATCAAGAAAATGGTCAAGGACTACAGCGAAAAATCCGTTTCCTTCGTCGCCATTTCGCCGAACGACCCGAAGGCCCTCCGGCCGGACGAACTCCGGTACTCGGACCTGAACGATGGGTACGAGGAGATGAAAATTCGGGCGAAGGAACATAATTTTAACTTTCCCTACCTGTACGACGGCGACGATCAGAAGGTGTCCAAAAAATACGGCCCCGTCGCGACCCCGCACGTCTTTATCTTCGACAGCGACCGGCGGCTCCGGTACGAAGGCGGCATCGACGACAATGAAAACCCGTCAAAGCGGACAAAAACCTACGCCCGAAACGTGATTGACGCGCTGTTAAACGGGAAAAAGGTACCACGAAAAAACTCGAAAGTCTTCGGGTGTTCGGTCAAATGGTCCTACAAACGAAAACAGGTGAAACAGGCAAAAAAGAAATACAAGCACGAGCCGGTCAAGCTAAAGAAAACGGACGTCAAGGAAATCAAGAAATTTGTCGGCGGAAAATCAAAAAAGATTCGAATGATCAATGTATGGGCGACGTGGTGCGGTCCGTGCAAAAAGGAGTTTCCGGAGCTGGTGAACATTCACCGGATCTACCGGAGTCGGAATTTTGAGCTCCGAACCGTAAGCCTCGATCCGATGAACAAAAAAGAGAACGCACTGGACTTTCTCCGGAAACAGAATGCGTCCATGAAGAATTATATATTACCGAGTACCGCCCGGGAGGAGTTTGCCGGCGTGCTGGACCCGAAATGGAGAGGCCCCCTTCCCCACACCGTGATTATTGATACGAAAGGAAATATGATCTATCGAAAAAACGGCCGGTTCGACCCGCACGAGGTCAAAAAGGTGATTGTTGAACGGCTCGGCCGGACTTATTACGAGTAATGGGAGTGTTTCGTCAGGGTATCATTTGTGGGGAAGAGGATCCGTTCTCCAATCATATCGGCGAAGACGGTCGGGGCAGATCCTTTTTATCCGTGAAGCAAATCAGGGAGCGCGAACAGCCTGCTGTTTTGTTATTCCGGAGCCATCCTTACGGATCCAGGTACAAAACCGCCACCTCGGGATCTTCGACCCAGTCAGCGTACGGGAACATAACGATTTCGTGGCCATTCCAGACGCGCACGGGAGCCTTTTCCCCCTGGCAGGGGCAATTTTTTGCGTCGTAGGGATACCGGTCGTGAAGGCCGTCAACCGATCCGCCGAAATGCTGTGGGTTGTGGATCACCGCCACTTTTTCGAGTCGTTCTTCGTCGGTGTCATACAGCGTGAGCACTTCCGAATGCAGATCTGATTGTGTCCAGTCGGCGGGCGGCGTTCCCGAGCAGGATATGTAAAAGTATTGATAAGCCTTCTTCGCCATGGTTCTTTCGTGGAGCGCAGGAGAAGCCGACAAACTCGATTATCGGGCGAAACCGGAACAGTGTAACGTGTTTTTTCGTAAAATGGAAGACCTGCTGTCATTGGGTCACCGTTGACGATACCGGCTGTTGAAATCTCAATGGTCAATCCCTGAAATTCGAGAAAGGTCTCTCGCGCTTTTGCTACGGGTCTTCCGGAGCCTCCTTTAAACGGAAAGTGTTTATTTCGGCCGTGGATGATGTCCTGGTTTCGCGGATTCAGTCGGATCAGCCGGTTCTCCTCCCATGCCGGGGGTCGTCCCAGCTCGACCCTACGTCGTGTTCCGCCGGCTAAAGGATCGCTTCGTTCTTTTCGGAAAAAACGCAAACCTGAGGGGATCCGAACATCAGGACACAGTGCGAGTCGACTCCGTGTGTCCGTTGTAGATTTCCTAAGCCGATTCAAGCGGAGAAATCTTCATTTCAAACCGTAGATCTGGAATCCCCACACAGAATATCTTACCATTCATTTTGAAGCCCGGAGTATCTGGAGTCGCAAGACTGCCAGTTACCTCGCTCCGGGCTTCTTTTTTTATGGGGATCGATGCCGGAGTCTCTTTCTGACCTCTGTGGGTATGGTGTAGTGTTCTTCGATTAATTCCTTCGCTTTACTCATCGTCACGGAGCGAAGCGGAGTGCACGTTGTTTCTTTTTCGGGTCCATACTCTGTTTGTGAAGTTTCTCCCCGAGGCGTGCGTGAAGGCCCGTTCATCAGTCCTTGCTTATATTTTAAACGGTGTCTATTGAAAGGAAGAACTACGTCCGGAAACGATCAGCGTTACCGGACGGCCTTTCCCGCGTGGTTAGAATTACAACGTGCACTCCGCTTCGCTGCGTGCACTCCTACGGGCACACGCCGTCGGAGGAGAAGCGTGGTCCTCGATGCCCACTTCTGATCGCATATCTTTCGTAAGCCGATGAACCCGGTACGACGGGTTCAGAAGCAACCATGGTGTGCGGAAAGCCGGGAGCACCGCCCTCCATGGCGGATCTTTTTACGACGATGAATCGAAATAACTCACCATGGGTATGAGCAAGCCCGTTTGCCCAGCATCAGACCGCCTTTTCACGTTTGACCTTCATCACGCGAGATGCACACCGTCAGGGAGGTTGTCCGGGGGAAGCGGGAAGGAAAGGATCTTCCTTTTATGATTTTGCTCGGGGAAAAAGTCGGTTCCGGATATGAAATGTGGTGGTTCGCAATCAAAAAAAAAAACGGTTTTGACTTTCTAAAACCAAGCCTGTAAAAAGAACGTTCTGGTAATTTACTGAAATCCGTCGCGGGAAGAGTAAATGGAATCCTTCTTCCAGAATTCGTTTTCGTACATCCGGTCTTTCATGAGAGGATATACGTCCGTTGTTGCAGGTCTCGTTCTGCTCGTGTTCTGCAGTGTCCACGCTTCGGGAAAACCGAGTCTCGCGGAGCGGTTCGAAGGCGAGCCGGATCCGTTCCTCGGGGAGCCGGCGTTTCTCAAGAAACAGATCTTCACCGGCGACCGTTTTCCCAACGTCGTCACGGCCACGAACGGGACCGTGGTTGCGACGTGGGGAGGTCATCACAGTGGAGAAGATTTCAGTATGCGGGTTCGACGAAGTCAGGACGGCGGGAAAACGTGGGGACCTGAAATCTCGATTGCGGAACCCGGCTTCCACGGCGGAGGGTTACTCGTGGATGAAACGTCCGGAGATCTCCTGGCATTCGTTCACGAAACGAACGA
>CAZSFH010000225.1:0-4520 GCA_964606115.1 uncultured Planctomycetia bacterium
CCGAGATGGAGTTTCGATGCAAACCAGAACCGGTTGAATACAAACACCCGTTGCCCCCCTCTCTTCAGTTTGTCCACTGGCTGCTCCGGGACGAGGAGGATCAGCTGGAGTTACCCGGCCAGAATTCACCGTCCACGTTTCACTGGAAGCGGTAGAGTACGATTGTTAAACGATAGGGTGAACTTTCGGACCGAAAAACGGCCCGCTGAGTGTACGCCAGCTTTTCAGACCGGTTCTGTCTGAAGCTGGAAAAAGGAAGTGCTTATGAAGTTGAAAATTTGACGAAAAGCGGTTCAAATTAAGAGTCTTCGTATGATGTTATCTATTACATCGTCAATATTGAATTTTCGGGTAAAAATGAATCGTCCCCTCCCTCACGGTCGGGGTACAGATTTCTTTTGAGATACATGGTCCCATTGAGACTGTACCCCGACCGTGAGGGAGGGGACAATTGTGCTGCATACTATTCCGCACAACTCGTTTCGCTGACGTTGCGAGGGTTTTTCAACAGCCTCCTAGCCCATTACGTCGTAATTGGTAATTCCAGAAAGTGACTACATGTTACTTTCTGGATATTTTTGAAGTCCATTTTTCGGCCCATTCGTCTCAACCTCCGTAAATGACGTAGTCATTGTTTATTTCAAAAGGTGAGTTCATACTCACGTTTTGAATATATTGCACTCTTTCGGCATTAGATTTCGGAGGAATCCTTGAAAGGACTCGAAAAATAGGTATCTGAAGCTCGCGCTATTTTTCAGATCCGGTCTGTTAAACCCGCTTTGGACGACGCAAATTTTTTTAGGAGATTCATCGAATGAGTAATCAAACAATGTCGCTACGGAACATACTTCATTCGGATCAGAATGAAGATCAGCCGGTTGCGTTTACCGGGAACCGTTCGGTGTCCCGGTTGAAGCTGAAGCAGGAGGTGGCCGGGCTTCGGGAACGCGTGAACGCTGTCGACGTCGATCGGTGGATTCTGTACACGAACGACGCGTACCCGTTCCTCCTGGGGTTGATGGCATTACTTCACGGCGACGCGACGATCGTGCTGCCGCCGGACGACAAACAAGGCATCCTTTCGTTCTGCGCGGACAACGCGAACGCCGCTCTTACGGATGAAGCAATCGAGGGCATTTCCGGAATCGATTCCGAGCAGCATCTTCATATTCGGGATCCCGAATCGTTGTCCGACGAACATGCCTCACCCTCTTTTTCTCGTCTCGATCCGGATCGGACCCGGATTGAAATGTTTACCTCCGGAACGTCGGGAGAACGAACGACGGTAAAGAAAAACCTTTCACACCTTCAACAGGACATAGAAGCGGAAGAAATGGCATTCGGCGAGCAAACACGAGGATCTATTGTGATGGGAACGGTCTCACATCAGCATCTGTACGGTATGCTGATGCGGGTGCTCTGGCCGTTCTGTGCAGGTCACCCGTTCTATTCACCACCACTCGCCTTTCCGGAGGACCTGTCCACAGCGATTCAGGAAACCGCGGCGAAGGAGGTCGCTTTCATCACCAGTCCCGCGCATCTGAAAGCATTTGCCCGGTCGGAGGTATTCCGGGAACGGGCGGACGTGATAACCTCCATCTATTCCGGTGGCGGATTTATTTCCGATGAAATTTCGGAGGAAGTCCGTGAGAAGCTGGAATTTTATCCATTGGACGTATTTGGAACCACGGAAACCGGGGGCATTGCCTGGCGACCGGCGAATGAAGAACGGTGGCGTACGTTTCAAAACGTAACGGCGAAAGTGGATGAGGAGGGACAGTTGCTAATTTCGTCTCCTGCGGTGAGCATGACGGACGACTGGTATGCCACCGGGGACCACGCGGAAGCTCAGGATGGTACGTTTGAATTGAAAGGGCGAATGGATCGGGTGATTAAAGTGGCTGAAACTCGTTTGTCCCTTCATGAACTCGAACAGCAGATGGCGAAGCATCCCGCGGTCGACGAAGCGGTGGCCGTGGTTTGTAATCCGGACGCACCGGAGCATGAACGAAAACGCCTCGGAGCGGCCGTCGTACCGAAGGCGACCGAGGATGATCTGGATCAAGATGATCTCTGGACCGATCTGCGGGAATCGCTGAAGGATTTTTTCCCGACCGTTTGCCTTCCAAAAAGGTGGGAGCGGCTGGAAGAGCTTCCGAAGGACCACCTGGGAAAGGTGCAGTATGATGAGGTTCGCGAGAATTTCTCTTCATGAAAGAGAACGAAGAATATCCATCGCCTGATGACCTGCTTCCCCATGCGGGTCCCATGAACCTGCTGGGGCAGCTCGTCCAGCATGATTCGGACTGGACCGTCTGCACGTTTGCTCTGGGAGAGGAGCACGTGTTCTGTCAGGATGGGAGTATACCCGCCTGGTTCGGCATCGAATGCATGGGACAGTGTTCTCACTATCATTATCTATTGAATGCGATCGATCGGGGGGAGCCGAAAATTAATGCACTGTTTCTTGGGGGTCGACGGTTATCGTTTTCCGTGCCGGCTCTGGAACCCGATGTGGAGTATCGGGTCGGGGCGAGCCAGTTTGGTTCGAATGAGCGGTATTTTAGTTCCAGGTGCTATCTTCAGAGAACCGGTACGGACGAAAAACTGGTGGAAGGACGTCTCAGCGCGTTGATGCTGGAAGAAGGACAATCGGTTTCGGATCCGCTATGATATTATAGCAGGATGAAGAAGGGTGGATCCGAGTTGCATAACATCTTTCCTTTTCAACATACAGAGCATCAGGTCTGAACGTAAAAAGTAAATTAGAAAGGGTTGAACAATGAGCAGACGAGTAATTGTCACCGGAGCAAGCCGCGGCATCGGACGGGCCATAGCCATTGAACTGGCCGGCAACGGTTGGGATCTCGTCCTCGGGTATCGATCGAGCGAGGACGCGGTCCGGGAGACGAAACAGGAGATTGAATCGAACGACGGTACCGCGCGTACCCTCCCGTTCGACGTTTCCGATCGGGAGGAGGCTCGACAGGTGCTGGAGGCGGAGGTGGAAGAACATGGATGGTTTTACGGCATCGTGTCAAACGCCGGGATACACCGGGACGGACAGTTTCCGCTGCTCGAGGATGAGGACTGGGATCAAGTCATGGACGTAAATCTAAACGGATTTTATAACGTGGTTAAACCCCTGATCATGCCGATGCTCCAGGCGCGGGCAGGTGGACGGATTGTGGCGATGTCCTCACTTGCCGGGGTCATGGGAAACGCGGGACAGGTGAATTACAGCGCGTCGAAAGCCGGTTTGATTGGTGCCACCAAAGCACTCGCACGGGAGCTCGGTCCGCGGGAAATCAACGTGAACTGTGTCGCTCCCGGTTTCATCGATACCGATATGATCGAGTACATTCCGTACGAAGAGCACCTGGACAACGTGCCACTCCGCCGGATCGGCGAACCGGGCGAGGTGGCGTCCGTGGTTGATTTTCTGCTGTCCGAACGCGCCTCGTACGTGACCGGACAGGTTATTTCGGTTGATGGAGGAATGACATGAGCCGTCGCGTGGTCGTCACCGGGATGGGTTCGATGAGTCCGCTGGGTACCTCGTGGATCGAAGTCCGAGAGAAGCTGCAGAAAGGGGTTTCCGGCGTGAGCTACCGGGAGGAATGGGAAACGTACGACGGAATCGAGAGCTGCCTGGCCGGAGAAGTGGACGTACACACGGATGATCTCATGGCGGATCTTCATCCCCGTGATCGACGCTCGATGGGGCGTGTTGCACTGTTGTCTCTTGCCGCCACCGAAATGGCGCTGGACGATGCAGGTCTGACTGAACAAGCTGCACTCACGGACGGACGTACCGGGGTTTCGTACGGCTCGACGGAGGGAAGTCAGGATGCATCCGAGAAATTTACTCGTACCATTCTCGGCGAAAAAACGGTAAAGGGTATCAAGCTTGCGGATTACCTGAAGTCCATGACGCACACCTGTGCGGCCAACCTTGCAAAACAGTACGGCATCCGTGGACGTCTTCAATCCACGTCCTCCGCCTGCACATCGGCCAGCCAGGGGATCGGTTTCGGATACGAAGCAATTAAATCCGGCCAGCAGGATCTTATGATTACGGGTGGAGCGGAGGAGCTGGTGATTTCGGCCGCGGCGGTGTTTAACATCATGTTCGGTGCCTCCACTCGTAACGAGGAGCCGACGACCGCTTCCCGTCCGTTCGACGCGGATCGAGATGGACTTGTGGTGGGCGAAGGAGCCGGTACGATGATTCTCGAAGAACGATCCCATGCCATCGAACGGGGAGCCGAGATATACGGGGAGATCCGTGGGTTCTCCAGTCTCTGTAACGGAAATCATTTGACCATTCCTTCCGTGGACGGCATGACACCGGTGATGGAGAAAGCGCTTCAGGAGGCCGAACTCTCCCCCGATCAGATTGGCTACATCAACGCCCACGCGACCGCTACGACGACGCCCGCTACGCCGTCCGGATCCGCCGGGACGAACTCGAAGAGCGGATCGCGGAGCTGGACGACATCCGGCGGCTCGGCGACGCC
>CAZSFH010000226.1:0-4496 GCA_964606115.1 uncultured Planctomycetia bacterium
TCGGGCGTTGGTCCTCGATCGACCCCAAGGCCGCGAAATATCCCAGCCAGAGCCCTTACCACTTCAGCTTCAACAATCCGATCGCCTTCAACGACCCCCGGGGCGATGATGCTGGAGAGAATGAAGGGGAGACTCACACAGTGAAGGATTACGATAAGAGCAAAAAGGACGGGACTCTCTCGGGAATCGCCTCCCAGTACGGACACGTATCAACGGAGGAACTGGCCAATTATAACAACATCGATATCAAGAAGGACGGTAGTGCTCACATCGAACCCGGGGATGAGCTGAAAATCCCACCGAAGGAGAATAATGCAGGGACCGCCGGTGATGGAAAAGGTGGGGGACAGAAGAAGGAAAAGAATCAGATGGATATTAGTCCAATCCAAGCAGAAACCGACAGGAATAAAGATGTGGTCAGGAGAAAGAGATCAGAGGGACCAAAAGGGAGCTCCGACCAGCCTCCAGAATATAAAGAAAATGAAGTGGATCAGGGAGTAGACATGCTGTGGTGGGAAAAAGAAAAAGGAGGAGAACAGGATGTAGGCGGGGGTGAACCAGTACTTGAAACAGATATAGAGGTTGATTTGGGAGATATTAAGCAAGGTGCAATCTATCAAATGTGGTCAAGTGATGCCAGAGAATATTTTCCTGTTGAAGCAGATTCTCAAGCTGAGCGAGGAAGCAGGACTATGACATGGCCGGAACTAACTAATGACGATACTGTAAAAGGAACAGTTGATAGTTATTCGGATTTAAAAAAATGGAAGGGGCAAAAAAGTAAATAAAAGGAAAATGAAAAGAATTAATGCAATATTTGTTATTTCAATGTTTTTTGTTTTAGTATTTTTTTCATGTAATAAAAAAAAATCAAGCACAAGCACTCTTTCAAATCCAAAACAATTTAAAAACAATATTAGTGAAAATATATATACCAGTAATGATGGAAAATTAAAAATATACAATGTTTCTTACAAGGATTCAACAATATTAAAAATGAAATTCAATGAGGAAGGGAAGTTAATTGAAAGATATGGAGAAAATATTTATTACATGATGAAAAAACATTATAAAAAAAATATTCCTGAAACAGGTGTTAAAAACTTTATTAGGTGCAGAGCTGGGGATACTTGCAAGATTGATTTTTATTTTGTGAACCCGCCTAACTGGGTTTCATATATTAAATATTCCACCTTAAAAAAACGTAATAATAAAGAAAAAAAACATTTCAAAAGAACTGATGATTATACCATTAGTCCTGGAACGGATTTGGATTCCAGCGTTTCCAGTTATGTGGAAGTGTTTAAAGAAAAGGGGATTTATTATAGAAGGCTAAGGTTAGGGATTATAGATTCGGTTCGTGATACCGCTTTATACAATACAAAAGATTTAAAAATTGAAGTTATTGAGTAATAAATACTTGGCAGGCACCTTCCTCGACGATCGCGTATTCAAAGCGCCAATATATTCGAAGGGGGTGATGGGAGGCCTTCGCACTAATAAGCTCAATGCAATGAAACCGGACAGGATTTTCTTATCTTTCAGATGAGAATCCGGCTTCCATGCGAACGGAGCGATCTTCAGGAAGCGCCTACTACCCCTTCGGCATGATGATGCCCCACCCGCAGAACTCCCAGCCAGGGGGGCACCGGTTCGGGTTCCAGGGACAGCTCGCCGACGATGAAATGCACGGGGATCAGAACTCCTACGCCTTCAAAGCGCGCATCCACGACCCCAGGGTCGGACGGTTCTTGTCACTGGACCCTAAAGCTAAAGAGTATCCCCACAACAGCCCTTATGCATTCAGTGAGAACAGGGTGATGGACAAGGTGGAACTGGAAGGTAAGGAATCCTCGGACATCGAACTTCAAGGATCATTACACTTGGGGATTAACGTTTTTAACGGAAATTTCACTTTCGGCGGTTCTGTTGGTATGCGTCTTAGTGATAACAGTTCTGTTCTCCTCAATGTGAACAACAGCACCTCCACAGGGGACGTGGTTATCACGGGGATCTTCAACACCGGGTTGGCAGGACAATCATTCCAAGCTTTAGGAACTTTTAATACTGGTGATTCAGATTTCCAATTAGGGTTGGATAAAGGAAATACCTTTCCGAACACCAGGGTAGAAGAGGAACCATTTAAAGCAAGAGGGCCAAAACCAAGCCCTATTAACCCTCCTTTCCTAAACCCTGTTCCATTCAAAAAGAACCGGAAGGCAAAGAACGCGAAGGAGAAAACCGATGACAAATTTGAGTCAAAAAAATCCGGGAATAAAGAAGCATCAAAGAAGAACGCAGAGGATGCCAATTTTAATTCGGAAAACGCTGATCAAAAGGTAACAGAAAGTATGGGTAAAGCTTTAGATGGTAAGGTATTGGAAGCTATTAAGGTATTAGTAAGTGATGGAGAAGAAAAGCCACAGTATACTGGTGGGACAGAGAACCTTCAAAAAAACAAAAGAAAAAAGAAAAAAAGTTCAAGCAAATCAGGAAGCCCTTAATAACATAAAATGCAAAGGCTAATAAAAATATTATTATTAATAGTTTTGCTTTCTACTTTCATGTCAAGAGTAGCAAAGGCCCAAAAAAATGAAATCGATTCATTGCTCAACGAATCGATTAAAAATCACGAAAAAAAAGAATTTAAAAAAAACATAAATGTTTTAACAAAAGCCTATGAATTAGCAAAAAAAGAAAGAAAAACGAAGAAAATAAAAGACATAAGTGGAAAGATAGGGTACACTTATTTATTATTGGATTCCTTAAAAAAAGCAGAAAAATTCTACAAGAAACATCTTAATTTATCTGAAGACACAGCTTCAGGTGATATTTATGTATTGGGGGAGTGTAATTACATATTAGGAAATTATGATGAGGCTTTAAAACACCTCAATAAGTATATAAAAATAAAACCAAAGGATGTTGATGCTAGAAAAATAATAATGAAAATACACTCCTATAAAAACAATAAGAAAAAAGCTGAAGAGCAATTAAATATTTTAAAAAGAATAGCTCCAGAGGATACTTTTGTGCTAAAATCAAAAGCAAATTATGAGTTGGCATATGGGTCTTGTGAGGAAGGGCTAAGAGCTTTTAAAGAATATATTAAGATTTCAAATCGACTTCCAAGCAGATGGCATTTGGCTCTTTATTGTAGTTTTGGAAAAGATAGAAAAACTCTAACAAAGTACATTTTAAAAAGAAAAAAAGAGGAGGGCTTATCCAATCATCATGATTCTTTAATTTATTTTAAATACAGTTTTTATTTTCATATGAAACAAAAAGATACATCCAAAGTTTTTCAAAGTTTGGAAGTTCTCAAAAACTTGAGACCATTCAATAACGATACCTTGTACTCCCATATAATTAATACATGCATGATCAATGACAAACCTGATATGACATTTGAATACATTGAGAACTTTAAGGAAAATGCAAACACAAAAATATTACCAATTTTTTTTCATACTTATGCCCTGAATTACTTTGGAGATTATGAGAAGGCATTGGATTTAATTAAAAAACACAGAAAACTTTTTGAATCAGAGAACGCTCTTAATACTTATTTTGCTATAAAGCAGAATTCATATATTGCTTCAGGGTCTTATAAAGATTATATTAAATTCGTGGAAAAAACCCAAAAGTGGAATAATTTTTCGTTTCCTAAAGAAAAAATCCTCGGTAACAAAGCTTTTATATATTTCGTAAAGGGAAAGTATAAAAAATGGGCTTTAACAATGGACTCCACAATAAATTATTTAAAAAAACAAACCGATTTAAGTTTTAATAAAATTCAAAAGAAATTTTCAAAATCAATAATTTACCAAGCTAATAATAAAGATATTAAAAATAAATCTGAATGGGTGAGGTGTAAGGAAGTTTCGAATAACGTATCTTTTTGCTATAGCGTGTCTCATAAATCAATAATTACAAATTCTTATTTCTTTTATAACAATAATAAAGAGTATAACAAAAAAAAGAAAAAGGCATTAAATACTTTGAAAAGTAAAAAGGTTAAAAATTCTATATCAGGACCAAGTCATAAAATTTTAAAAGACCTTTTAAACTCTTAGGAAAGAGGGGATCAGGAAGATTCTTCCGGGTAACATTTAGGACGATCGCGGGCAACTTCCACGACGATCGCGTATTGTGTGGTGATGTGAGGGGAGGCCGGCGCTTCGGGCCTTTGCGCTTGAACTCTTTTCAGTCCAATGACCCTGAACGGGATTTTCTTATCTTTCAGTTGAGAACCCTGCTTCCATGCGAACGGATCCATCTTCAGGAAGCGCTTACTACCCCTTCGGCATGATGATGCCCCATCCCCAGAATACCCAGCCCGGGGGGCATAAGTTCGGGTTCAACGGCATGGAATCCAACGACGAGCTGAAAGGCAACCAGAACAGCTACACCACCCAGTTCCGTCAGTACGACCCGAGGCTCGGGCGTTGGTCCTCGATCGACCCCAAGGCCGCGAAATATCCCAGCCAGAGCCC
>CAZSFH010000227.1:0-1511 GCA_964606115.1 uncultured Planctomycetia bacterium
TGTTTCATTCAATTCATTTCGTCTCAAGGAGATACGTCACATTCGGCCCGTCAGCACGACCTAATTTTTTCAGCAGTTCTGGACCGGTTGTGTTTCTTCAAGGTCTTGAATACGATGAAATTTCACGAACGGGATCCCTGTTCGAACGTGCACTGTCATCTGGTTTCTTATCCAACCGGATACGACGAATGACCTCATCGCAATCCCTTCAGTTCCAGCGGGCGTCGTCGGAGGATGCCGATGAACTCCGTTCCGTGTTTGAAGAGGAATCGATCGCGGGGTCCTGGAATCTGGTCCGATCAAGGGCGCCTGATTATTTCACGGCCGCCGGTGCCGGAAACGAAACCACCTGCGTTCTAAGAGCCGTGAACAGCTCCGGCGAAACCGTAGGGACGGCCACCATCGCCTCACAGAACGTCTGGTTGCAGGGTAAACAGCGGAAGATTGGATATATGAGCGATTTTCGATTCGTGGACGGAGCGGGGACGCCTTTTGACCTCGTTCGGGGGTTCCAGTTCGCTCGAAGAGTACACCAGGACAACGAGCTTCCCTGGTCTTACACGACGATCATGAACGGGAATGAAAAAGCACGAAAATTTCTCACGTCGGACGCACCCGGATTGCCCCGGTACCAGCGGATCGGCACGTATAAAACGTATCTTCTGCCCCCCGAGATCGATCATCACCTGTCCATACACGGCGATTGGAACATCCAACCCGCTTCTTCGGAAAGCGGTCAGGGACTTGTTGATTTCATCAATGACGTGTATTCCACCCGGGCTCTCGCCCCGATGGTTCATCAAGAGGACATTACCGGGGAAATGAAACGGCCCGGCCTGAACGTCCACAACTTTTTCCTGGCGGAGCGTAACCAGGAGATCATCGGGGCCGCTGGATACTGGGACCAGACGGACTTCGAACAGTTTTACCTCCGTTCCTGCCCGGCGACCTTTCAACTCCTCCGGCCGTTTTACAACCTTTATCGCCGGTGGACGGGAAACGTTCGCCTTCCCGCTGCGAATGAACCTCTTGATCTACTTTACATCGTTTTTCCCGTCGTTCGCCGGGAGAATCCCGATCTTTACCTGGATCTAATCGGACACGTCTCCGGCAGCGCGGACTCCTCCTCCACAGCCATCGTTCTCGGCCTCGCGGAACCTCATCCCGTCCAGGACCGGCTTGAACAACTTCCGCATGAGACACTCGACAGTATACTCTACGTCGTCGACTGGGAAGACGCCAAACCCCCCGTCGACGCGTTGCGGAATAATCGCATTCACGTGGAAGCGAGCTTCCTGTAAAAACCGATGTTTCACGAACAGAAACCTGTAAAGCGGTTATCCGACCCGGAACGAGAGCAGATGCTTCAGTTGATGCAGCAATATTATCTCGGGGTCGAGCCGACAACGTTCCAGTCGGATCTGCGTCGGAAAGACCGCGTGCTTTTGTTGCGGGACGAGCAGAATATTGTCGGATTTTCGACGATCCGGGACCTTTCCTTTTCAATTGAC
>CAZSFH010000227.1:1521-4480 GCA_964606115.1 uncultured Planctomycetia bacterium
TCGGAAATCCGTCCGTATCTGGAAACGGTGGAAAAGTCCTCAAATCAGGCAACGGAACTCTGTCAGCAGATGCTGGCCTATTCGGGCCGCGGTCGGTTTGTTCGCGGGAGATAGGGTCGTTCACGAACAATACCGGGCGGGGCCGGGGTTGGCCATCGAGCTCGGCTCCTATTTTCAGCAAAAACGGGACGAACGTTCTACACAGGACCTCTACTGGATACTCACCACGAAAGGCTGTCGAACATACGCCATCCTGCCGATGCTTTTTGAAACCTTCTCCCCTCATTATGAACGGGAAACGCCCTCCCGGCACGTCCGGATCCGAAGAGCCTTCGCGGAACGAAAATATCCGGAGTTATACGACGAAGAGCAGAATCTGATCAAGCATTCGTCCGGCGCACAGCGCCTGCGACCGGGCGTGGGCGAAGTGACCGAACGGCGGGAACAAAACCCGCATATCCGCTTTTTTTCCTCCGTCAACCCGGATCACATGGAAGGGGATGAGCTTATCTGTGTCGCCGACGTCAGACCGTCCAACTTCACCAGCTGGTTTCAGCGCGTACTGGAACGCTCGATGACGAATGCTACAGCGGATTAAAACGTTTTTCTGCAACCTGGCATGGTTCACCTATTCCCGCCTGAACGGTCCTTCCGTTTCGTCGTGGCGATCCGGAATCCGTACGCGGCAGTGGAAAACCCTGAAAACCATCCTTCGACACAATCGAAAAACGGACTTCGGGCAGCGTCATGCGTTCACGGAAATTGACTCGATCCGGGCGTACCGGGAGAACGTACCCGTTACCTCGTACGAGGATTATCAACCGGCCATCGATCGAATCGCGAACGGCGAAAAACATGTTTTGACACGTAATTCCGTGCAGAAACTGGAACCCACCGGCGGATCGACGGGAAGCTCGAAACGGATTCCCTACACGGAGGACCTGTTGAGGAGATTTCAGCAGGGCATTCGTCCGTGGGTGGTCAACCTGTTCCTCACGTATCCCGGACTTTTTCGAGGAAAAGCTTACTGGGCGATTTCGCCCGCTCAGCAACAGCAGGAAGAGACACCGGGCGGGATACCCGTGGGATTCGACCGCGACAGCGAATACCTCAGTTCCGGAATGTCGTCCCTGATCGAACAGATTCTGGCCGTCCCCCATGACGTGAAGGCACTGTCCCGGATGGACTCGTTCCGGTACGTCACCCTCCTGTTTCTTCTTTCCTGCAGGGAACTCACCCTGATGTCGGTCTGGCACCCGACGTTTCTCACCCTGCTTCTGGATCCCCTGTCCTCATGGGAAGACCGTCTGATCCGGGACCTTCAGGAGGGAACGATCCAGCGTGCGCCGTCGGGTATTCCGGAGCCACTTCGTTCAAAGCTCGAGCAACAATTGCAGGCGGATCCGTCGCGTGCACGGGAACTTGCTTTTCTTTTTGAAGGAAATTACCCGGACGCAACACGATCGGACGAAACAAACCGGCGAACCCTGTACGAGCGGATCTGGCCCGAATTAACGGTCATCAGCTGCTGGGCGGACGGTCCCGCCGAGCGGTTCGTGGAGGATATCAGAAAACGATTTCCGGGAGTAAACCTTCAACCGAAAGGGCTCGTCGCAACGGAAGGCATTCTGACCGTTCCGATCGGAGACGGGCAGCGAAAATTACCCGCCCTGGACGCTCATTTTCTGGAATTCCGGGATTCATCCGAATCGGACGAACGCTCGATCAGGACCGTCGACGAACTCGAGGAAGGCCAAAGCTATTCCGTGATTCTGACGAACGGCGGGGGATTGTATCGCTATCAACTGTTTGACCGCGTGACCGTCACCGATCACTACGGGGCGTGTCCCGTTCTCCAGTTCGACGGAAAAGAAGATCACGTGAGTGATCTGTTCGGCGAAAAACTCAATGCGAAGTACGTTGAAGGGGCTGTTCAAAATGCCTTTTCCCGATTAAACGGGGCTACTCCGGACTTCTGGTTTCTTTCGCCCGTTAACGAAAACGGGCAGTATGCGTACGCGCTTTTTGTTCGCCTGCCGGAGTCGGTCCCGACAGACCGCCTTCGGGCCATCCGGTCCTCGCTCGAGGAATCCCTTCGGACGAATTACCCGTATGATTACTGTCGCGAGTTAAAGCAACTTGCGTCCGTGCGCATCTTTCGTATCGATTCGTCGTATGGACATTGTCTGAAAACGTTTGTTTCCGTGAACCAGCAGCGGGGACAGAACTGCGGAGACGTCAAACCCTCCCCGCTCCATACCTATGAGCGATGGCATCAAAAATTCGAGGGAACGTTTATTCGATAGCGTTGATTCAGATGGGGTCTATTTCATCATGGATTCCACGACATTTTTTGCCCGTTTCTGGGGACTGTTTTTCCTGGTCATCAGTCTTGTGTTTCTAATCCAGCCAAAATCACTCACGCGGTGGATTCAGTTCCTGCAGGAGAAATCGTTTCTGTACGTTAACGGTTACATAGCAATTCTGCTCGGGCTCATGACCATTGCCGGCCACAATAAATGGGTCCTGGACTGGCGGATTCTGATTACCCTCATTGGCTGGTCCGCAGTAGTCAAAGGAGCCGGACGCCTTCTGGTCCCCGAGCGGGCCGCCTTAGCGGAAGAACAGTATGAACAGAACGAGATCTTCGTGAAATGCGGTTTTTTGATTCTGCTATTGCTCGGCACCTTCCTGATCTATAAAGGCTTCTTTGGTTCCGTATAGGAGACTGCTGAAAAACCCTCGCGGCGTCAGTGAAATGACGTGCGTCGGAGAGCACGGAGACCGCCGCAGGCGACCGCGATAGAGCATGCGTTCCGAACATGAACCCGTTCGGTGTAGAACTTCTGCAGGGTTCATCTGTTCAGGACCTTCCTTTCCTGACAACACCGTGTGTCCGTTGTCCTCCACGGAGTGAAACGGAGTGGACGTTGTTATTTAACCACGCGGGAAAGACCGT
>CAZSFH010000228.1:0-4157 GCA_964606115.1 uncultured Planctomycetia bacterium
ACATTTCTTGACCTTCGCCGAAATAAAGATGCCGTCGTTTTGTTGATCCCTGAAAGTGAACGGGTGGTTATGGTTTTTCGGGGTTGTCCGGCGATGAAAAGCGACGTTTTGCTTGATCGGCGGTGGTCGCGAAAAGGTCGTTTAAACTGATCAAACGGCTCGACGTTGTGCCGGGTTTGATCACACCCGGCCAGCGGGCGATGAAGGGAATCCGATGTCCCCCTTCCCAGATATCCGTTTTGTATCCCCGGAGATGGGCACTCGGATAATGTCCCTTTTTCTCCAGCTGATCCGCATTGGCAGCGCGTGCGGAGGTACCGTTGTCACTCGTGAAGATCACCAGTGTATCCTCCCGCAGCCCCGTTTGTTTGAGCACCTTCAGGACCTGGCCCACCGCCCAGTCCGTCTCCATGACGTAATCGGCCCACTTGTTCAGTCCGCTTTTTCCCTGAAAGCGCTCGCTCGGTACCACGGGGGAGTGAGGGGAGTTGAGAGAAAAATAGAGGAAAAACGGAGAACCATCACGGGCGTCCTCCGCTCGTTTCCGGATGTATTCCACGGCTCTTAGCGTCAGGTTGGGCAGGATTTTCACGAGCGGACGTTCGACGACGACCCGGTCGTTTTCAATCAGGGTTCGCATGGTTCGGGAAAGGGGGAATCCGTAAAACTCGTCAAATCCCCGGGTGGTCGGGCCACCGATGATCCGGCTGCCCACCGGGGCGGGAGCGGTGTTAGGGGGATGGGAGGCACGTTTTTCCTCGTACCGAAATCCGAGATGCCATTTTCCGATGCAGGCCGTGTGGTATTCGTGACGACTTAGAAACCGGGGCACGGTCAGCCGGTCGGAGTCGATCAGTGGAGGATGTCCGCCCGGGCCGACAACGCCCGACTGAAGAGGACTGCGCCACGCGTATCGCCCTGTAAGAACACCGTACCTTGTCGGGGTGCAGACCGAGGATCCGGAGTGGGCGTCCGTAAACATCATGCCCTGCTCGGCAAGCCGGTCCACATTCGGGGTAGGAATCTTGCCTTTTTTTGGATTATAAACCTGGATTTCTCCGTATCCGAGGTCGTCGGCGAGGATGTAGACGATGTTGGGGCGGTTGTCTTCGGCGGTCGCCAGCGGTGATAGAAACAGGATAAATACCAGTGTCGACCACCATCCCGTTCGTCGTTTCCGTTCGTAGGGGTGCATGTGAATTCCGCGGATCAAGAGGGTCCGAATGTTCTGAGATTCATCTTTATTCTTGAAGCGAATGTACGGTGTTTTAAGCCCTGATTGACCGGGGGAAGAGGACGGTGAAGGGACGGTGAAATCGGTCAGGTTCGCGCGTGGTCCGGCGGAAGTCTTCTTGAAGGTCTCTTCGATTCGGATCGGCACGTCCGCGAGGCGGGATTTCAGGGAGGTTTCCGTTTGTGGATGTCAGAACATCAGTACTGGAGGTTTAGCGAGGGGACGTGCCGGGTCGAATGGTTTCATTTTCGCCGGATTTTCTGGAGACGTGATTCAAAATCGCTCCGGGACGGGTGAAAGATCAGGAGAAGGACGAGGGCGACCGCGGAAAAGCTTAGAACAAATTTCAGGTCATGGGTCAATAGGGTCATCACCAGTCCATAGATGCCGACGGATTCGAAAAGACC
Source organism: uncultured Planctomycetia bacterium (assembly GCA_964606115.1). Lineage (GTDB taxonomy): Bacteria > Planctomycetota > MHYJ01 > CAYXQY01 > CAYXQY01 > CAYXQY01. Next base: position 1,642 of record CAZSFH010000228.1, read on the forward strand.
ATCCTGAATAATAAAGCCGATTGTATAATTTTCCAGTGCTTCTTTGACCTCTTGCGGATCGTCCGTAAGAGCGGAGGGCTGGAGTTTGAGCTTTCGAAAGAGGAACCCGAACGAAATGGCCATGATGCTGACTCCGACGAAACACCAGAAGATCAGCATGGCTTCTTCCGTTTCCATGGGCGGTTCGGATTGCCTGCTGATGAACCATCCGATTCCTGAATAGACGAAAAGCGTCCCCAGGAGTGACCCGTGAATAATGTATAACGTTGTCAGTTTTTGCTGATCGAGTTGATGGTCCATTTTGGCCGTTTTCAATTTACGATCATGGGTTCCTCTTCTATGAGCCATGATGTTAACGTGTTTTTCTGTTGAATAAAAGGTGGGTCAAAATACTTTTATTGGTAATTTTTTTCTCTGAAAATGCTTTTGCCCGGAGGCGGACGGCAGGGGAGGACGTGACGCGTAATGTACTGCAAAAGATGGTTGCTTTTGATATACTGCGATCACCCAAATTGTAGGGATGACCTCCATTCTCATTTTCCGACAATTCTGTGTGTTATAGAAGATGTCCTTTCCTGATCAGAAGAGCCGCCGGCTGCTTTCCCGTCACTGGGGGCACGAGGAGTTCTATGATTTTCAGAAAAAAACCATTGCTTCCATCCTGGAGAACCGCGACACGCTTACGGTGATTCCCACCGGTGGAGGAAAATCGCTCTGTTTCCAGTTTCCCGCGTTACTGATGCAGGGAACGGCGCTCGTGATATCACCGCTCATTTCTCTGATGCAGGATCAGGTGGATTCACTCGCGGAGCAGGGAATCGAAGCGGAAAGTCTGAATTCGTCGCTTTCTCCCACCGTCCGGCGGTCCATCCTGAAACGTTTGGACCGGGGTGAGATCGATCTCCTTTACATCGCTCCGGAACGGTTCGAAATGGAACGCATGCGGAAACGGCTTTCCGACGTTCACGTGCCGTATGCTGTCGTGGATGAAGCGCACTGTATCAGTCACTGGGGTCATGATTTTCGGGACAGTTACCGGAACCTGGATCAGATCAAACAGACGTTTCCGGAGACCTCCGTCCACGCGTTCACGGCTACCGCAACCCCGAAGGTCCAGCAGGATATCGTTCAGCAGCTTTCCATGGAAGACCCGGAGATTCACGTCGGGGACGTAGACCGTCCGAACCTGACCTATCGGGTGCGGCGCCGTTCCCGGTTCAACCGACAGGTCAAACAGCTTCTGAGCCGGCATGAGGGGGAAGCCGGGATTATTTACTGTCTGCGTCGGAAGGACGTGGACCGGTTAACGGAACACCTGCACGAACACGACATCGACGCCCTTCCATATCACGCCGGGATGTCCGATCAGAAGCGTGAAGAACATCAGGATCAGTTTATGTCCGGGCAGTCCGATCTGGTTGTGGCCACGATTGCCTTTGGTATGGGCGTGGACCGGTCGAACATTCGTTTCATCATCCACGCCGCTATGCCGAAGACCCTTGAGCATTATCATCAGGAAACCGGTCGAGCCGGACGGGACGGACGTCCCGCCAGCTGCTATCTGTTTTTCTCGGGTGGAGATTACGGGACCTGGAAGAGCATTCTTTCGGATTCAAAGAATCGGGAGGTTATGACGGACAAACTGAACCGGATGTACCGGTATTGCACTCAGCCCCGATGCCGTCATCGTGTGCTGGTGGAATATTTTGGGCAGGCGTTGGATGAGCCCTGTGAAGCCTGTGACTACTGCCTTCGCGAACTGGATGAAGTTGAGGAGCCGCTGGTTGTCGGTCAGAAAATTCTTTCCTGTGTCGTAAGGGTCCATCAGCAATTTGGCGCACAGCACGTGGCGGACGTGTTAAAGGGAAAGCGAACGGATCAGGTTGAGAGGTGGGGACATCAGGATCTGTCGACCTTCGGTCTTATGTCGGATCGGAAAAACGGGTTTCTAAGGCATATGATTGATCAACTTCAGGGACAGGGCTTTCTCGAGCGGAGTTCGGAGTACCGCACACTGTCGGTGACGGAACGGGGACGGGATTTGCTGAGTGGTGATGATTCCCCCCGGCTGGTGAAGCCGATGACCCGGGAAAAGAAAAAAGAAGTTCGGGAAGAGGAGCAGCGGCAGCAGGTAGAAGAATGGGAAGAGGCGGACGAAGAACTCTTTGAACATCTCCGGCAAACCCGGCGCGACCTGGCGAACGAACGGGACGTTCCGGCGTTCGTTATTTTTTCGGACCGGTCCCTGAAAGAGATGTCCGCCCGGAAGCCGTCCTCGAAGGAGGAATTCAGGGCGATTCACGGGGTGGGAGACGTCAAACTGGAGCGGTACGGGGAGATATTTCTGGACGCGATCCGTGCGTATAAAGATCGTTAGATTTCTCGTGAGGGATCCTCTGAAAGTTTGATCGTTGATCTCAGTCCCGTTTGATCTTTCCCGTGGGAGTGCGGGGGATTTTATGCACCGGTTGGAACGAGCGGGGAATCTTGTACGTGGCGAGCTGCGTGTTACAGTG
>CAZSFH010000228.1:4167-4473 GCA_964606115.1 uncultured Planctomycetia bacterium
AGTTCGGACGGTGACGGTGGATCGTCCGGCTTCCGGGGCCGGAATTCCGCATGTGGAACCTGTCCAAGCTTTTCGTGATCCTCGCCGTAAACGCGGCTTTCCCGGATTTCCGGATGATTGTTCAGGACGGCTTCGACCTCCTCGCAGAAAAATTTCATGCCCGCCACATCAATGCGGTTTTCACGCCGACCCGAAAGCCAGAGGTCCCCCTCTTCGTCAAAACGCCCCTGATCTCCCGTTGGGAATCCATGCTTGTTCACGACCTCCCCACGGGGTTGCCAGGGAGCCAGATAAGCGTCGAACAGG
>CAZSFH010000229.1:0-2142 GCA_964606115.1 uncultured Planctomycetia bacterium
AAGAAATCAAGGACGAGGAGCTTCATCTCACCAAGCTTCAGAAGATGACCGTGCCCGAGCTCATTGAGCTTGCCAAGGATCTCGGGGTCGAGGATTACAGCGGGCAGAAGAAGCAGGAGCTGGTATTTAATATCCTGAAGAAGCAGGTCAAAGACAGCGGATTGATGTACGGGGAAGGAGTGCTTGAGACCCTGCCGGAAGGATACGGGTTTCTTCGCTCCCCCGACTACAATTATCTACCTTCCCCCGATGACATCTATATTTCGCCGTCCCAGATCCGGCGGTTTAACATGCGGACCGGCGACACGATCACCGGGCAGATTCGTCAGCCCAAGGACGGCGAGAAGTACTTTGCTCTGCTGAAAGTGGAAGCCATCAACTGGGAGGCGCCGGACGAACATGACATGTCCGGGAATTTCGAAGACCTGACGCCCCTGCATCCCCAGGAACGGCTGTTTTTGGAGCATGAGCCGGACGAAATTTCGACCCGGATTATGAACCTGATCACCCCGATCGGAAAAGGACAGCGAGGGCTGATCGTCGCGCCGCCCCGTACCGGGAAGACCGTGCTGATGCAGAAGGTGTCCAACGCCATTTCCACGAACCACAGCGAAGTGTATCAGATCATCCTCCTGATCCACGAGCGGCCGGAGGAAGTGACGGAAATGGAGCGGAGCACGGACGCGGAAGTGATCAGTTCATCTTTCGACGAATCCTCCGAGCGCCACATTCAGGTGGCGGAAATGGTTCTGGAAAAATCGAAGCGCCTCGCCGAAGCCGGTCACGATGTCATGATTCTTCTGGATTCCATCACGCGCCTCGGCCGAGCCTACAATCGCGAGGCGCCCCATTCCGGAAAGATCCTGTCGGGCGGAATCGACGCCTCCGCGCTTCAGGGACCGAAAAAATTCTTTGGTGCCGCACGGAACATCGAGCACGGCGGGAGCCTGACCATCCTTGCCACGGCACTAATCGACACGGGCAGCAAGATGGATCGCGTGATCTTCGAGGAGTTCAAAGGAACCGGTAACATGGAACTCCACCTCGAACGAAACCTGGCCGACCAGCGCATCTTCCCGGCTTTCGGCATCGAGAAGTCCGGCACCCGCAAAGAAGAACTCCTCCTGGACCCGGACGAAAAAGAGAAGATCTGGATGCTGCGAAAGGTCATGAAGGACATGAACCAGCAGGAGGCCATGGAGACGTTTATCGAAAAAATCAAGGACACCAGCACCAATGCCGAGTTTCTGATGAGCCTTCCCGCCAGCCCGGAGCAATAAGTTTATTCCCCTTCGCCAGACCCCGCACAGCCTCCTGTGTTTCCTACCATCGAACGCAGGAAATCATTATCGATCACGAAACACAGGGGGTCCTCCTTTCGACCCTTGACCCAGCCCCGAAGGACTCTTTTTCCACGGTTCAGTTTCTTCGATCCCCTTACCGGACAGGAAAAAGCTTTCAAGCTGCCACTCTTAAGTCCATTTAATTAAATTTACTTCGTAAAATATTTTATATATGGAAAATAGTTCTGTGTTCGGGTGACTGGAAATCCAAAAATGGTTGAAAACAGATTTTAGTTTCTATAGGGTTATGGTCGATATAAAGAGTGATCGGAAAATGAAACCTTTTCCGAGTTTGACAATCAAGTTTGTTTTGTTATAATCGTGCCGAGCATTTCCTCCTCAATGGGACGGAAATGATTGGCGTGACTGAGCGGTTTTGACCGCTCGTGCTGCTCGTTCTGAGGCATGTTTCACCTCCTCCGCTGCCGTCAGTCGCCTCCGAACTTCTCTCGTTGAGTTCGGTCTGAGCTGATGGACGCGGAGATCTTCAGGTGAAGCAGATGTCGGAACGACGAACGCTGTTTCGAATTTGAATTCCTTAGGATAAGGAGGAACAATGAAACGAATAGGATCCGTGTTTCTATCGTTCGCGGTTCTGTTCGGTCTGACCGCTGCTCTGGAAGCCCAGAGCGTGGAGGCCGCGAACGACAACACGTCCATTGAAATCGACGGAGGAGTCGAAACGACTATTTTCCGTCGTGGCAACAACGTCAACACGATTTTAAACGGTGGTCGGTTTTTTGCCGGTCAGTTGGGGATTAGTGTTCCCGACGACGAATCTCAAACGGCCATGCTGTAT
>CAZSFH010000229.1:2242-4418 GCA_964606115.1 uncultured Planctomycetia bacterium
GTGATGACGGGGAAAATGTCCAGATTTCCGAAGCCTACGTGGAAGCGGACCGTTTTCTCGCGGAAGGCCTGACCCTCACGGTTGGTATTCAGAATTATGAAACCGACCTGCGGGGTGACGGAAATCCGTTTTTCCTCGATCTTCAGGGTTCTGAGGCAATCACCGACAGCCGTTTCACTGTTCAGGAAAACCGTTTTACTCCCCAAACAGACCGCAATCTCAATGACGATGCGGGGGGAGTGAAACTCACCGTTGATGCCGGTAATACCGGTCACCTCGACCTGTTCTGGTTCACGGTTCGTGAATTTTCGAGCACCACCGTTGGTTCTACGGTCGGTAACGATCACGACGAACACGTCATCGGAACCGTATTCAATGGTTCCGTTGAAGATCAGGTTTCTTACCAGATCGTGGCCACGCTGTTTCGCGACGTCGACGGTGCCGCGTCCTCAAGGCAGAACATCTGGACGTTCGGTGGTGGTGTTGATTACGCCATCGGCGACGCGGGCAGCATCTACGGTGAAGCCTACATTCAGGGTGGTGAACGGGATGCCGCGTCCGATCAGGACACATCCATCGCCGTGGATCTCGGTTATGCCGGTGAATCCGGATCCGCCTTTTGGGACTTCTCCGTCACCCATGTCGAAGGTGACGACGGTTCCGACCGGCGTTCCAGTGACGACAACGAGGATTTCGTGTCGTACGAAGACAACGACGACACGATGATTCTCGAAGACAATGTCCTCGGTCTTGACGTGGACACCAACTACCAGAAAGTTCAGCTTTCCGGTGGTTTCGAATTGTCGGCGGTCAATGAAAACGACCTCTCCATCGAACTGCTGGCCGCATGGGCTCAGAGTGAGGAAGAGGTCGATTATGATACCCCTGGTATTTCGCCCGACGATGAACTCGGGGTCGAGACCGATCTTATCGTCACCTGGAGCCACAGTGAATCGCTCGACTTCGAGCTCGGGCTCGCCCGGCTCTGGAGCGGTGATTTCTGGTCGGATTCCGACGGCTTTAACACCGCCAGTGACGATCTTGATCTCTACACGTTCACCGCAAACCTGAACTTCTAAGCGGTACGGAACGTTTCGGGGGGCAACCCCCGTGCACTGATTGAAACATCATGTGACCCGATCCGGTTTTCGAACCGGATCGGGTTTTTTTATTTCTGTTTCGCGCGCAATAATGAAAGAAGAGAACGTTCCGGCAATTCATTCAATTCAGAAACGAAACGGTATTCTTCATGATGCAGGATACGGAAAACGAATCCTTTTCTTCCTCCTCCCCTCCTCCACCGATCGTGTTCTTTGACGGCGTCTGCAACCTTTGCAACGGCTTCGTGGATTTCCTGTTGAGCATTGACCCGGACGGGGACATCATGTTTGCCTCCCTCCAGGGGGACACGGCGGAGAACCTTCTTGACGGTCTCCCGGACGACGAATCCAGGTGGTCGGTGGTGTACCTGGATGAAGAAGGGCGTTACGTCGAATCGGAGGCGACCCTGCGTATCCTGCAGCGGATCGGCGGTTGCTGGACTCTACTGGGAATGCTCCGCTGGATCCCGAGGTTCATACGGGACCCCCTGTATCGCCTGATCGCCCGGTACCGTTACAGTATGTTCGGCAAACGAGATCGTTGCCGGGTGCCGACTCCCGACGAAGAGGAACGATTCCTTCCCTGACGGCTCTCCCGGTCGCTCTAACGCTCGATTTTCGAAAACGCCTTCTTGAGTTGCTCCCTGAAGGTCGCACTTCTCCATTTCCCGTCAGATCAAAAGCGATTCATACTGATCAGCAATGCGGGGAACCGAGAAATCGTCCGCCCGTTCGCGCAACCGATCCGGATCCAGCGGATTGTCAAGTGCCTGCTCCAGCCCCGCCGCTATCGCATCCGGATCCCCGACCGGAACGAGATACCCGTACTCCCCGTCCGAAAGCACCTCGGCCGGCCCGCTCCGGCATTCGGTCGAGACGGGGGTGAGACCGATCGCCAGGGCCTCCAGCAGTACGTTCGGCATTCCTTCCCACCGGGACGACAGCACAAACAGATCGGCATGCGCAAAATACGGATACGGATTGTCCACCTCACCAAACAGATCGACAACCGATTCCAGGCCGAGTTCGATCATCAACTGCTCCAGTCGGGACCGTTTGCCCCCCTCCCCAAGTAT